>JAJYGE010000160.1 GCA_021785155.1 Planctomycetota bacterium | reverse complement strand
CAGACCGGGCATCATGACCATGACCAATGCGGTAGATGCCAGCATCCAGGCGGTGCTGCCAGTGTCATAGGTCTGCTGTGCCCAGGCTCCGGTTACCGGTGCCGGAGCTGTCGTGGTTGCTGCCGGTGCGGTGGCGGCGACCGCAGCCGTAGCCGCTGCAGTGGCAGGAGCCGTCTGGGCGTAAATCTGTCCAGCCATAGTCATTACGAGCACAACCGCGGCCAAGCCGAACATCCACCGGATTGTGCTTGCTCTTACGAGCTTGGTGAGTTTTGTGAAACCCATCAATAGTTCCTCCAAAGAACCATTCCTGAAAAACCTTACTGGATCCGTCGCACCGCACGACGGAACATTTTGTCTGGTTGGGGACTCCATGCAATCTCCTTGTTGAAACAGAACTTTCCAAATCGGACCAACTGCGGAACTATCCGCCGAATCGCCGTATACACTTCTTGAGTCACAATTTCTTGACAGTGCCGAACATTTCAATCGGCATCAGGAGATCCGAGCCTCGTCACGCCCATTGCGGGCTATCGGCGTCCATTCCGACAAAACGGAAACTACAATTTCTCTTGGCACCGCACCGCATCCATACGGGCCGGGCCAGAGGGTCGGAACCGATCCGACATCGGTATGATTAAGCAATTGCTGTGCCAGAGTGACGTAGGGCTACCTAAAATTTAGGCAAAGGGCTTAAAAATAAGGGATTTTGTGATTAATTTAACCGCGTTAGCTTGTCGAGTCCGAAAGTGTTACGCCTAATAAACAGTCAGCGGGCGATTTGTTAGTCAATAAACCAGATCATTGTGCATCAAAATGAGGCAGCGATAATATTTTCCACGATTTCATGCCCTAAGAAATCAGCAAATTATCGATTAATCGCGTTGTTCCGAGTCTGGCGGCCACCAGAAGAACGCACGGCGTGCCGGCCGTTTCAGTATATGGCACGAGCGTTTCGGCGTGACATGCCAGGGCGTACTGTACCTCCAGTCCCGCTTGCGTGATTTGTTCAATCATCCCTGCTTGCAGAACGGCCGATTCCCGCATTCCGGAACGGTATTGATCCTGTGCTCGGCAGAGTGCCTGGTAAATGGCTCCTGCCCTGGCACGCAGATCCGGGGATAAATACCGATTCCGACTGCTCATGGCCACGCCATCGGGTTCGCGCATGGTAGGGGCCGTGATGACTTCCACCGGCATGTTCAAATCCATCACCATCTGCCGCAGAATCCGTTGTTGCTGAAAATCTTTTTGGCCCAGAATCATCGCCGTGGGTTCAACAATTCCCAGCAGTTTTGCTACCACTGTGCATACGCCCCGAAAATGGCCCGGGCGAATGGCTCCGTCCAGCGAATCCCCCAGCGGGCCTGGATCAATGCTTGTTGAAGTACCAACTGGGTACATCTCTTCGGGTGATGGGGAAAATACGACATCCGCTTGCCATCGGCTTAGATTGGCCAAATCCTGTTCAAACGGGCGGGGATATTTATGAAAGTCTTCATTGGGACCGAATTGTGTGGGATTAACAAAAATGGAGGCCGCCACCACGCCGTTAGAACCTGCCAATCGCCGGGCCATTTGCACCAGACTGCCATGGCCTTCATGCAATGCGCCCATGGTAGGAACAAAGATGATTTTGCTTTCTGTCAGCGAACATCGGAATTTCCGAAATTCAGAAATTGTTTTACAAATGTGCATCTGGCAACCCCGTATTGAATCACGCTGGATCACATGACCCCATCGGACATGCCTGCAATAAGGCTATGACCGTTTTTCCCATACTCGGATGAATGACATTGGGTGCGATTTGAGCTAAAGGCCGCAATACAAATAATCTCTCGTGCATGCGCGGATGCGGAATTTTCAATTCAGGCGAGTCAATAATAATATCCCCAAACAGCAGAATATCAAGATCAATGATGCGTGGCCCATGGCGTGTCTCGCATGAGCGATCCCGCCCCATGGCCCGTTCAACGCCTACCAGATCCGCCAGCAGGCCGTGCGGTGAGAGTTCTGTGACCAGACGTGCTGCCGCGTTGTAATAGTCTTGCTGCCCCGGCGGCCCGCCAACCGGAGCGGTGACAATAAATTCAGACACCAGGTCCACTTCTGTTCCCGATATCATCGCAATCATAGCCAGTGCCTGCCTGAGATTTTCTTCTCGCCTGCCCAGGTTGCTGCCAAGTGCGATATAGCAAGTAGAAGTCATAAAATCAGCGATCCTGTTCAGGGACGTTCGGTGGTCGTGTTTAAGTTATGTGGCAAATCGGAGGGTGTTGTCTGATCGTTGACGCGAGTTGTGAAAATCACCAGCATCAACAGCACGGACGCCCAAAGTGATACTCCTATCGTCAGCATCCAGCGATGACCGTCCGGGCCGAACACTTTCGCCACATCCGTGGTCAGAAACATTAAAAACGCGGCGACGGATAATGCTATTAACGCCCTTCGCCGCGTTATGTAAGCCATCATTGGATCGGACAAAATCATCCCCACCGCTACGAGTGTGAAAATAAGTGTCACAAAATGAGGCACCCATGTCCGCGGCGACGCCCAAAGCATAAACGCGGCCACGCCGCCAATTTCCATCACATACCTCCGGTCGCGAAGGGTCGGCATGGCTTTACGCGACCACCACAATCCCACCAGCCCAATGGATACCAGAACGATACGGATGATCATGTCGCATGTCGGTGCCGGGACATTGATAACGTTTACATAATGCGCCGGATGCAATTTGTCCGGGTGCATCGGAAATGCGGGCACATGCCGAATAAGTCGGGCGATGAAAACCGGAATGGACTGCCCCACAAAATAAGTTAGATGGCCACCCTTGAGATATGGCACGATCATGATCCGCGTCCATTGCCGCAACCAGGCAAGATTCTGACTCCATCCGAATATCGCCGCCGGGATCAATAGCAGGCCCAAAATCAGTCCGGCGATAATTCCTCCCGCAACATGCCATTGACGTTTCCACAAAAAATAAATGAGAAACACCAGCGGCGTTACTTTAATACACACCGCGAAACCCACGAGAATTCCCCCCAGCCACTTCCACGCCGGTAAGTCCAGCTGCGCTGCGCATAAACCCATGGCTAACGGAAGCAGCATTAATAAATTAGTCTGTCCTTCTTGAATATCCTGTAATGCCGGCCAAAACCATACCGCTAAAATAAGCAGCACCGCAGTCATGGACAACTTGACGCCGGCCCGCCGGGCAATGCGGTATACCGCCCAGAATATTCCCACAGAAAACAAATATTTGCACAACGCCCATATCCATTCCGCATTCGGCGGAGAAAACCACGTCAGTGGTCCGAAGATCGCCAGGGTTACCGGTGGGGTGGGAAACGTGTCACTGGTGTAAGGCACATGGTGTTCAACAAATGGCGGCACCACCACCATCCAGCGGTCAAAGTCGTTGACGTACCGTGTGGAACCTGTTTTTTCGCGGTGTATCACCCGGGAACGGGCCTGAAACGCGGCCACAATGGTAACAATCAGGCCCACCGCCAGAATAATACCGACCGCCGTCTGGTGCCTGGATAATTGTGTTGTTGACGTTTTCACTGGTTCGATCGTTTCTTTCCGGTTGCCGCCATGCCTGTCAATTGGCCGTTAAATCTTCAGCGAGCCAATACGTTTTACCGCTTCCCGTAATCGTGATTCTTCCACCGTTAAAGCCATGCGTAAATAACCCTCCGCAGCCGGGCCGAAACCGGCTCCTGGAACGGTCACGACGTACACTTCTTCCAGCAGACGATTGCACAAATCCATTGAGCTGATGTTTTTCGGCGTATTTACCCAGCAGAAAAAACCGGCCGTGGGCTTGCGGAAGTTCCAGCCCATGTCGGCCAAACCACCATGCAATGTATCACGTCGCCGACGGTAAATTTCCATCTGCTTTTTCACATCCGGATGATCATAATGTTCCAGGGCCATGGCTCCCGCAACCTGAACGGCATTAAATTGTCCGGAATCCACATTGCCCTTCACCTGCCCCAATGCCGCCACCACCGCCGGATTGCCGACCGCCCAGCCGATGCGCCATCCGGTCATGTTGAAGCTCTTGGACAGCGAATGAAATTCAATCGCCACATCCATCGCGCCGGGAACCTGTAAAATGCTGCATGGTGCCTGCTCAAAATAGACTTCCCCATACGCTAAATCGTTCGCGATGATCCAGTTGTATTGTTTGGCCATTGCCACCGCTTTGGCATAAAAGC
>JAJYGE010000476.1 GCA_021785155.1 Planctomycetota bacterium | reverse complement strand
AAAACGCTGGAACTCAGCCGGGACAGCAACAATCATCTTAATATCTTGCAGGCTCTGGCGAATCCGCACCCGGTGACGACCGCACCGGTGACGACGACAGCTCCCGCCGCTCCTGGCAGCAACGCCCCCGGCGCAAGTTCCAAATTGCCGGGCATTGACACAACTGTGACTTTGAACGTGGAGGATGCGTCCTTCACCGCACCGGGATTACAGGCGTTCCATGCCATCAACACGCGCATCCGTTTGAGTATTGATACGCCGGCCGACAAACCGGTGGAATTGCAGTTGGATACGGCAGCCGGTTTGGGCGATCACAAAACCAGCAAAATCCATGTTTTGGCAACCGTTCATGCCCTGGACCATGGGGAAATTCTGCCTGCTCAACAAATGACCGGACAGGTATCAGCGGGGATCGAGAAACTGGATTTGGCAGCCCTTTCACCGGTGTTAAGCATGGCAGGAGTAAAACTCTCACCGCGTGGTGTACTGACTTTGGCTTTGGCCGCAAAAATTCCCTCACCAGGCACTGGTTCTGTGGATGGCAACATTGTGGTAGACAATGCGGGGTTGTCCGGGGCGTTGCTTAAAGGGGATTCACCCCAGCTCGGGACCCTGCGTGTACCAATCAACGTCTCCTGGCAGGCTGATAGCTATCAGATTAAGGCACTGGGTGTACAGACTGGTCTCGGCGGAGCATCTGTTACCGGCCAGGGGTCCATTGCCACAGTATTGGCCATTCTGCGCCACCAGCGTATTTCCAGCAATGTGGCGGTATTCAATATCTCCGCATCGGCACCTCTGGCGAAGGTGTTTGCGGCATTGCCACATGTCATCACACTACCGACTGGAGCCAGTTTCTCCGGTGGTCAAGCTACTCTGACGGCGGCGATGACATTAGGCAACGCGGCGCAACCGGTCGTGGTCGGCGGCACGCTGCCGCCGGTGACCAGTACGGTCAAATTCAACATTGAACCTCTGCACTGGACTTTAGCCAACATTGGTACCAAAGGTTCCGCGGGCGTCGCCGGCACTGTGGCATTTAATACATTGGGCAAACCCGTGCGGGCGAACATTCATTTACATATTGCCCAGGGTGCCGCGAAGCCGGCGGACTTTTCGCTGGTGGCTGATTTAACTCCTATTAAAAATGGCACACTATTACCCCTCAATGCACTTACTGGAAATCTCAAAGTCCTTGTGGCCAATCTTGATCTCACCGCCCTGGATCAAATTTTACCGCGCACCAGCCGGTCTATTGTGTTCCATGGTGTCGTCAACGGCCAAATTACGGTCCATGCCCCGGAAGTCGGAAGTGGACAAATTTCCGGCCCGCTGACAATCACCAATTGTGCCCTAGGCGGCACGATGTTGAAGTCTGATCGGCCACAAATTGGCACCGTTACTCTGCCGTTACGTATTTCTTGGAAGGGCCGGCGCTTTCATGTTGGATCGGTGGGAATTGAATCAGATAATATGCGGATGCTGATTTCCGGGGATACCACATTAGACGAACTTAAAGCGATTCAGAACAATCAGGTAAACTGGGGCACATCCGGCTTGCATGTCAGCACGTATTGCAATCTCGGGTGGTTCGCTTCAAGTTTCCGCAACACCTTGGGATTAAGCAAACTGGGCCTGCGCCTGCGGCATGGCGTAATGAATCTGCGGGCGGAGTTAAGCAGCGCAAACATGCAGTCCACCGGCAGCGAAACATTAACCCTGACGGATTTACGCGGCACATGGAAAAAAAAGCCGTTTGTGATCAATCCGCTGCGATTGGGCGCATCATTCCACCGGCAGGGGACAAATTGGAATCTGGTCAACGGAATCGTGGATCAGACTTCCACCGCCGATGGAAAGCCGGACAGCGCACCGCAACTGAACCTGGTAGTGACCGGGCAATCTGGCGGCAGCTACGCATTAACGCTGCAAGCCGTCTTAGCCAATCTGGTTCAGGAAGCCGCACCGTTTGTCTCGCTTCATGGCCGTACCGTTGCCGGGACGTTGGATATCAACGGCACCGCCGCGGATATTTTCTCTCCAAAAGTTCCTTATCATCTGGTCCTGGCTGTCCACCAATTGGCGTTGGGGCTGGGATCGGATCAACCCACCGTGACTGAACCGACGGTGACCATTGCCTCTGATGGAAGTCTGCTGGTTCCGCATGGTGCCTTATCCGGAGTTCACAGTACCTTCGCCATTCAAACCGCGGAGATCAATATCCCCAGCGGCACGCTGCAACTTACCAAAACCGCCGGGGGCTGGGTTGTGCCCGCCTTGCAGGCCAATATATCCCGCGTTGATCTACCCGGTGTGATGAAAATTGCGAAAATGTTTTCACCCGCCCTGAAGGATGATGCCATTGGCGGCACAATCAGCAATTCAGTTCTTGCGGCCAACTATAAGCCCGGCGCTTTGAACGTGTCACAATTGCGACTGGTGATCAATAAGATGAGTTTTCGCAATACTGCGCCCAATGCTTCAACAGCGCAATTTATCGAACCACAGTTGACCCTTGATCTTGCGTGTCAGGCCCGTACTGGAAAGGCAGCAGTGGTGCAAATCTCCACACTGACACTTCATTCGTCTGATGGCGCAATAGATATAAACATTCCCAAGCCCACGGTGATTCAATCCGGAAAAGCCATGAAGGCAACGGTTCCGGCGTTCACGATCAGCTCTAATTTGGCCAAGTTTGTGCCCCTGCTGGAGGCTCTGGGAAAACTCAAGACGGGATCAAAACTGCAGGGGGCCTTAGCGCTCAACGGTGCAGTTGAAAGCAAGAGTTCGGAAATTACAACGAATATCGCCGGCGGTGTGAAAAACTATCAACTTACCATTCCGGGCGCCTCCGCCAATTTACCGCCCGATAATATCACACTGAATATTTTCGGAATCGCGGATCCTGCGGCCTCAACATTCACATGTCTTGATAATTGCACAATTGGTGAACACGCCGTCACTGGTACCGGCGGAAATTTGATTCAGTTAAACAAGGGCAGTGTGGTAGCCTGGTCGTATCAATCACCGGAAAATGTCAATGGTTCGATCAGCTATAACCTGTCTCGAATACAGGCCTTGCTGGGGCCGATGCTGCCTGCCGGATTAACCATGGCCGGCAAATACACCATGAAACTTCACATCGCCGGGCAGTTGACCGCGGATAAAGGATTGCGGGCGTTAAGGAAATTACAGATCGGCAGGACGGCTCTGGGCTTTGATAAAATCGCCATTGATGGCCTGACGCTGGGGCCGGGGGAAATACCGTTGGAAGAATCCGGCGGTATCCTGCGGCTGATCCCCAGTGCCATTCCAGCCAATCAGGGCACGTTAAATACCGGCGGTCACATTGATTTAAATCTCGCCACGCCCGCTTTTATCCTCACCCAACCTCTGGCTCTGGTGAATAATGTTCAGATCAACGGTCCCTTGGGCGGAAGTCTGTTGAACTTCCTGCCCCTGGCGTGGGGCAGCAGTGATAAGTCCGGCGGTTCTATCCAGCTTTCCGGCGTTATAAATCTGCAATTACAGAATGCCAATCTGCCGCTGGAATATGCCCAGCTAAAAACGACCGGAACTCTGACCGGCACCGTCAGCGCCACGCATATTACCTCTGATTCACCGCTGTTTGCATTAATCGGCAGGAGCATGGGGCCGCTGGTGAGCAATGGCGGTTCAGGAATGGCTCTGCAGGACAGTGGTATAAGACCCACCACTTTTGATCTCAAACAGGGAAAAGTCTACTATCAAAATCTCAACGTACTTTTGGCGAGCTTCGGGGTGGACTTCTCCGGCTGGGTAGGATTGGATCAGACATTGAATCAGGATGTCAGCGTGTCCGGTGCCGGCATCACCCTGCCGATACCCTTGAATATCGACGGCACCACCAGCAAACCACACCTGCATCTTAGTGCCAAGCCGCTGAAAAATCTGGGCAGTGATCTGGGCAATACGCTTAAAAATGCGCCCACGATCATCAATAATCTCAAGGGCCTTTTTGGACACTGAGGTCTTACCGCGAAGTTCGCCTGATTTTACAGCGAAAGGCTCCCGGCGTGGCGGCCTTTACGCGGCGGCAAATTTTGGCCATCTGGCTTCATGCAGTGTATCCGGACTACTGCTGTGGTCGTTACAGAATCCGTGCGGATATGCGCCTTACCAGCGCCCCGTCGCCGGCCAAAATTACCGGGCCAGAATTGCTCACGTTATTTTGTCGCTATACCTGACGCCC
>JAJYGE010000016.1 GCA_021785155.1 Planctomycetota bacterium | reverse complement strand
ATCAAGCCGCTGCCGCACACAATTCTGCGTAATCTGGCACTGAATAAACCGGCCACCGCTTCCAGCCAATGGAGCAACCTGTATGCCCCCAAGTTTGCCGATGATGGCAATGTAAAAACCCGGTGGAATACAGCTTGGGGAAAAGCCGCTGGACAATGGCTGGCCATCGACCTTGGTAAAGTCATGCGGGTAAGCCGCGTTGTGATTCAGCAGTTGGGCGGGCGCATTGAACAATTCAAAATTCAGTACCACGCCGATGGTCATTGGCGCACCGCTTTCAGCGGGAACATGAAGGGACAGGATATTATGGCGGCGCATTTCCACAGCATCCGAACGCGCCGCATTCGCCTGCTGATTCTGGCCACCACAAAAAACATAACGCCATCGGTAAGGGAATTTGAAGTGTATCGGTAGAAGGCGTTTCAAACGGATATTCCAACGACGTTCTAACGTAACTCCATAACTTACAATTGGTTACGTGTTCTTTTTCGATCTTTGGCGTTCCTACCGGCGCGGAAGCCGGAAGGAAAATGCGTTGCGGTGATGGCGGATAATCGGTTCGCCATCCGCCGGCCAGACAATGGCAATAATATCAAAGCGGGGATTCCAACGGTCGAGTTTTTTACGTTGTATGAACCAGTGGGCCGCACGAATCAGGAATCGCTTTTTGTGGCTGGTCACGGTGGCTTCGGGGGTGGTGAATTCCTCGCTGGACCGCGTCCGAACTTCCACAAACACGAGATCCTCTCCATCCAGGGCCACAATATCCAATTCCCCGCCGGGGCAGCGCACGTTTCGTGCCAGAACTTTCATCCCAAGTTCGCGGCGAACATATTTGGCCGCCCGAGCTTCGCCGCGGGCACCCAAGTTTTCAGCCACGGATCGGCCTTTCAACCAGTTGAATAATCTCATGGCCGCCAAGATTATCCCGATATGACAAATCCCGCCAGTGCCCTGTTCCCTCCGTAATTAAGGAGGGAACAGGGCACCAGGGATCCCGGCGGAATTTGCATCTTTTTCCAGGTGGTTCAATGGGTGACACCATGCGGGATTATTGCCCCGCCGGGTCGGAAGCAGACGACTTCATTGGCATGGAATCATGGTCATGATGCTTGGAGTTTTTCCATTTCATCATTCCTTCTGGATTATTCCAATGATGGGGTTTGAGCAATTTAACACGTCGCAATCCGTTGAGTTTGCCGGTTTTCGCGTTGAATACAAACCGGTAAAGCCCCGGCTGCAAGCCCATGGCCATTGCCGCATGACGCGGCATCATCATCGGATGCATCATCATGTTGCCGTGGTCACCGCGCGGCCCGTGCCAGCCCCAATGTTTTCCATCGCGCTGAGCCTTCTTATGATGACCTGGCTTACCACTGTTCATATCACAACCAGGCATCATGGCTCCCATCGGGCCACGCCTCATCATGCCCCCGTGCGGTGGCATTGCCGGTGCCGCACTGATGGCGTGAACGGGTCGTGGTTCGGTCACATGTCCTTTGACATTCAAAGCCAGTAATTCCCAGCCGTTGGCTAGGATAATGGAATTGGCGCTACGCCCCAGTCCCCCTTTGATATTGGCGACATAGGGATGACTGTAATCGGGCAGATAAATAATCTGTAACTCAAAAACCTGCTGCGGTGGTGGTGGCACCATGCGGTGCATCATCCGGTTACGCATGGGCCGGGGATGATTTCGATCATGCCCCATCATCGGCCCGCCAGCCCCCATCGGGCCGTTACGGCTGTTCTTCATCATGTTGCCGTGGTGTCCCGGTTGGCCCATCATTCCGGCCATATTCATATCATGATGGTGGCCCTTCTGTGCCATATCCGAGGCATGGCCGTGACCTTCGGGACCGTTCATGCCACTGTGCCGGTCCGACATCGGCTGGCCCGGGCCACACTGTGGGCCGCCGGACCGCTGGGGCATCATCGGACAGGAATTGGGCCCGCCCCGCATCGACCCCATCGGTGGCCGCATCATTCCCCCCATCATCGGCATCGGAGGCGTAGGTCGAGTCGGCATTTCCGTGACCAGCAAATAAGGTTGCGGCTGGAAAAAGCGCACGCCCGATATGGCCGGATCATTTACCTGCGCCACCGACACAGGCTTTACCTGCACCGAAGCACAGCCACCAACGATGCCGCCAACGGCCAAAAGTGCAACAACCCCAATAACCCTGCGTGCGTTCATTGAGAACACTCCTTATAAAATTCCAACCCATGCCCCATCGTCATTATAGCCTCCACGTTCAACCGCGTGGAAAGTTGCAAATTTTCGACGGAATAGTTCGCTAATTCGTCTGAGTTGTTTTACGGCGATGCTGGCGCTCCCACCAGAACATGCTACCCAAAAACAGCGTCAGGCTCAGTACCACCGCCACTCCGCCGAGAAACATCACACGATATGCAATGGGGGTGTACTTGCCGGTATTGGGATTGAATTGGGTGCATAATAATGCAATTTCATCAAATATATTGGTAATGCGATTGTCGCCGGCATGCACAAGTGCCAGCTTCAAATCGGCCGGAACATAATGAACCCCAAAAAAATAATTAGCGATTTTACCGGACGGCGTGATGACATAAATGGCGGCCTCATGGTCGTACATGTGGATTGCCGGCTCCCAAACATAGTGAAAACCGATGGCTGATGCCAGTTTCGCACTGGCGGTGGATTTTTTTGGCTCAACCAGGAAGTGCCAATGTTTTTCGATGAGAGTCTTTAGCTTTTTCGGGGCTTCGGCAATGTACCCCGCCTTTTTATCTGCGGCCATGGAAACCGTATCCGATGGGTTAAAACTTACCGTGACCACCTCATAATCTTGACCCAATCGGCTGGACATCTTGGCCATGGTATGCAGCAATCCCGCCTGCACAAATCCACAGACTCCCCAGCATTGGAAGTTGATTAAATCCAGAATTACGGGGCGGCCCTGATGAAAATAGTCCTTCAGGCGAACCGCTTTTCCTTGGGAATTAAGAAATGTCAACATCAACGGAAGGTGCGCGCCAGGGTGCGGCGTGATGGATGCGGTTTTCATATCGCGGCTCTGTTGCACGGATGCCTGCATGGAGTCAAAGGCGTTGGCCTCAACACGCTGCGACGACAAAAGTCCGACCATCGCGCCGCATACGGTTAGCACCATAACGGAGCAAATTAAAAAGCGCTCCGATGATTGTTTATGACGATCCATGAAATGTGCCTCCTGCCGCAGGCTGCCAACAATGATATTTCCCGCATGCCAAACACAGGCTCACGGAAGGCGCTTTCCAGCCATCTGCGATCCAGACGCACCTTGGAGCACGATCCCACCTTAGGGATTAAAAATATTCCTTACTTCCAAAGCGACTATAGAGAACTGTGGTAAGCAAGTCAAGCCGCCGGCCGGTGGCACGGCCCGCCGATCAACTGCGTTGCCGATGGGCCGTCAACAGGTCATCGCGCGTGATGATGCCGACAAGTTTCGAGGGGTTTTCGCGGTCCATGACGATCAAGCGGCCAATGCCGTGGCGAATCATCATCTGATCGGCGCGTCGCAAAAGGCAGTCGTTGTAAATGACCACCGGGGGGCGATGGATCATATCCCTCAATTTCGTTTCCGGCGGAATATCCGGATTGATCAGATCATGATCTGTCAATACCCCCACGAGATGCTTTTCCGCATCCACCACGGGAAAACCGTCATAGGATTTATATTTTTCATCGCCGGTGAGTTTTTTACGCGCTTCAGCACACGAGTCGTCGGCACTTAGTGAAATGGGATCGCGTGTGCAGGCCTCAATAACCAGAACGTTGTCCATGAAATCAGAGTGGGTTTTAAAAAGTGCCCGGCCGCCACGGCTGGCGAATTTTTCAGTCAACAGGTTGTTGCGCATCAGAGCGCAGGAAATCAGAAACGACGTTGTACACCCCGCGACAATCGGGGCTAAACCATTGGGGCGCAATGTTGTTTCAAAGGCAAAAACAATGGAAGTAAGAGGTGTCCATGTCGCCCCGCAAAACAGTGACGCCATGCCCACCAGAGCTGCGGCACGGACGTTGACGTCGGCATGAGGAATGAAGTGAACGATACCAATAGCGATTACCGCTCCTAATGCGCTGCCAATATTAAATAAGGGGGCCATGGTGCTTCCGGAAGTTCCACTGCCCAGCGCGATGGTCCAGGATACGATGCGGGTAAGCACGAGCATGGCCGCGAATTCAAATCCAACTTTTCCGTCAAGGATGGCGGAAATATTT
>JAJYGE010000113.1 GCA_021785155.1 Planctomycetota bacterium | reverse complement strand
CGACAAGACACGAAACAATGGAAGTCGCAAAGCTTGCGTGGCCATGGTGCATAAACTCTGCCAGAGTGCAGAGGGAGGCTTTCAGCGGCTCAATGGTTCAGAGTTGATCAAGGATGTACTGGCCGGAATCAAATTCGAAAACGGAGTCAAACAAATTGCCGCCTGATTGCCCCAATCCACAACATTTGACAGTAACTCTGCCGGGAAATTGGCGAATATTGGTGATGTTATTCCGCCCAAAGCGGCTGAGTGGACCGGTGGCGGCTGACGCGATCCCGGCAAACCCGGATTGACGCCGAATGGATGCTGGGCATATCCCGTGATCGTCCATATTCCTCACCACCTTCACGGGCTTTTGCCCCGGCCCTTGATTCGACATGAGGGAATGGCCGCCGGTGCGGCCACAAAAAAAATATTGTCACCACACGTGCCTTCGTTTCATGGATGCGCGCTTTCCCGGATTGCGCTTCACCAGACGCCCGCAACGCTTCATGCCATCCTTCAACCGATCCCTCACGTCCGCCTAACACGAATCGGTAATCAACGATTTAATCTCTTACACCATGCTGGCACCACCCACCAGAGTCACTGCGGTTACTATGGCGGCCAACCGAAAAGCCGCTTGGAGCGAGCGGTGCCGAGAGCCGCTAGTTGAGCATGAGTTTCGCGCCGCCGGTCGGCGGTGAAACGGCCTACGATATCTGTCCAATTGCGCTCAAATAATGATATCTGATCATCTAGCGGAAGCGCGTCATCACGTTCGCCGTAAAGTAGGTCACGTAGGAGGTCGGAATCGTACCATTTGTCGGGCCTACCGGCGGCATCCGACACGCTAACAGTCCACTCGCTTCGATCCGAAACAATTCGCAAACCGACGCTCCCATCGCCGTATTGGATGACCTGATTGCCAAAAAATTTAGGGTCGGGTCCCTCCCGTCGTTGGCAGACGAGGCCTACGCTATGCAGAAAAGTCTCGAATCTCGCGATCTTTTCGGGAGCATTGCTTTCCATAGAATTACCTCACGGTTTTGCTGGTGGAATAAGTGTCGTTCCATCCTTACTGATTGTGTAGCCGAGGCCCTTTAAATACTGCACTTCCCTTGCAAAATAGCTGCCCTTCTTCATCTCGCTTAAGGATGTTGCAAGACGGAATGTGCTTCCGCGCGCGGCCGCTTCATCTAAAAACTTTTGATTGGCGGCCCACCGCTCGGTCTCGCTCATCGCATTCCATTGCTCGGTTGGAATGCTGAAGTAATTGGCCTTTAAGTCTTTGGCCATATTGACATAATCGGGGTAGTGTCCGATGACCGAGGTGCCTGTACTCTCTGCGGCAAGAGAAAAACCACTGGTGCCGTCGTACCGCGTGCTGCCGTCATACACTGTGCTCGGTTGCAATCGTACCGGTGGGTCGCGGCCAAAGTGACTGTTGGCGGGGCGGACGCTGACGATAGTCTGCTGGCCGTATTGGGCCGGATAAGCAGTGCACGAAACTCCGGGCACATACGTACCCAAAACCAAGCCGGTCGCGATGCGGTTTTGGCGTGCGCCGGGAGCATCTGATTTTCCGATGCAGGCAGACCATCCATAGCGATTCAGGTAGCCGGCGTTTTGAGCCCCGGATTTTGCCGGCACGATGGGGGTTGCCGCCGCACGACTTTGTACCGTGCGATTCCAATGAACCGGGATCGCCGATGCGGCCGGAGCGGCTATTGCAAATAAAATGGATAGCAGTGGAGCCATCCACGCGGCAAGCCACACGTTTGTCCGGGATGCAAATAGTTCTTTTCTGCGCACTGGCATAATCTTTATTTTACCCGATTGCCACATACTCGCCGGCGGAACAATTCCTCAACGGCCCATGGGTTATTTGCGACCGAACTCGCGGATCAACTCGGGGTGCCGGTCCAGAAGCCCCAGCAGTCGGAGTGCCGGGCCTGAAGGTTGCCCACGCCCCTGCTCCCACGCATGAATAGTGCGAACAGAGGCATTCATCACCCTGGCGAAGACCGCCTGACTTGCCCGCACTTTTTTCAGGCGAATCGCAGCAATCTGCCGGGGCGTTAACGGACGCGGCGGGTCAGGAAGTTCGACATCGCGCACGGTAACAGTGGAATTCGCCCCCTGCGCCCAGCTTAAAGCCTCTTCCAATCCCGTCTTGATTTCGTCAAAATATTGGGTGTCCTTAGCTTTTTTCATCATGATATCCTTGTGTATTAAAGCGCCGCAGCATTTGGGCATCCAACCTGGCCTTCAAGTCGGCCAATTCCTGGAGTTGGGCCTGCGTAAGATTTTCTTTAACATTCTTGGCAAACGCCGCCACCAGAAGACATACGCCGACGCCCGCATAATCAGCGAAAAGCACCCGGACCCCGCCGCTTTTTCCGCGTCCTTGCGCTGCGCAACGGATTTTACGCAAGCCGCCCGAACCTTTTACCAGGTCTCCCTCGCCCTGCAATATGCTTCTTTGCATCGTAAGCAGAGCATCATCTGACACTCCGTTCGATCTAAGTACCCGCGTAACTCCGGCAAATTCCACAAACGTGCGTTTCATCCATTGTTCCTATGCCATTTTATAGCATAGAATACGCCCCGTTGCAACCAACGATCCGCCTTCGGCATTTTGCCGCTGGGCCGAATTTACTTCCGCAGCTTATCGCTTCCCACCAACTGACTTCAACAAACTCAGGCGGTCGGAGCGGCAATCGTGGATAAAAGAATAATCGGCGCGAAACACAATGGGGCCGTCAGCGCGGCCAAGTTTGAACGAATGGGTTCGGTTTTCGTGGTTGTCATCAATGCCGGTTTAAGCCCGTGTCAAATCAGGCCTCGAAGGGACAACGGGCCAAAGTCTTATTTCGCCTCTTGATTCCAAGGTCCCACCCCCACTCCGATATAATCCACATTCCTCAATGATTTCGTTGACGCAATGGTCGGCTTTTGGCCATCCAGCCCCCGTCCGCTGCTTGGCTACTTATCCAATTGTCGCAAGCCGTTGGAATCAAGGCTTTTTGTATTCTCAGGGCTGATTTGTTATTCGCTTATGCGTTGTTGGGTCGCCGGAAAGAATGGAAGTCGAGCTCGCTCCGATACACAAAACGCACCCGCCGACACACCGCATCAGGGGCAGAGCAGCACAAGTCGCCCACGCGGCGAGGGAGCGGAACCCGCGCCGCCTGACGGGTGCCACAGGCGATGATCGTGCACCGTGGCGCATTCCCGATCCGTCGGGGCGGCTAAAAAAACCATCGACGTGCAAGCATCCATGAAGCCCCATTCGATGCTACAGCACGATTCCTGCCTTAGTTCTTAGCATGAAGTGCGGGGAAAAGCCGCTTCACCCGGTCCATTCTCAACGCCGAAAGCCGTGCGTGTGTTTCCTCGCGTTGGCCCGGATTGAAACGGTCGAGAATAGCCTGCCAGTTCGTTCTAATAAATGCAATCTGCTCCGATAACGGCAGCACATCCTCACCAAGGCCGACCAAGAGATCGCGGAGTATCCCAACATCATACCATTCATCGGGGCGAGCGGCGTCCGCAACGCCCACCGTCCAGAGGCTTCGATCTGACACTAAACGAATCCGGACGAAATCGTTTCCGTATTGCAAACAAGTGTTGCCAAAGAATGCGAGATCCGGCCCTTTGCAGGATTGGCAGGCTAGCCCCTGTTCTTCCAGGAATGCTTCAAATCTCGTGACGGGTTCGGGTATTGCTGGGAACATAATATCACCTCCCCATCGGCGGAATTAGGCTAGTGCGGTCGGCGCTGATCTGATAGCCTCTGCTCGTGAGATACTGGATTTCCTTGGCGGTGTAACTGCTCGGATCGACCTTCTCAATTGGTGTCGCTAACCGGAAGGTATCCCCCCGCGCGATCGCTTCGTCCAGGAATTTTTGATTAGCGGCCCACCGCTGGGTCTCGCTCATCGCATTCCATTGCTCGGTTGGAATGCTGAAGTAATTGGCCTTTAAGTCTTTGGCCATATTGACATAATCGGGGTAGTGCCCGATGACCGAGGCACCTGCATTCTCTGCGGAAAGAGTATCATCCAGCGCCAAATCGTATCGGCCAATGGAGTTTTCCCATTGCAGATCAGGGGTTTGCGAGCTTTGCGTCAGGCGCAATAGCACTGCGGCAACGGAATTTTCCCCGGCGCGGTTTTGGGATGTACGGCCCCGACACACCGGAATCACCGACGCCACCGGAGCGGCTAGAGCGGCTAAAAGAATAAACAGCACCGCCAGCCATGCGGCG
>JAJYGE010000091.1 GCA_021785155.1 Planctomycetota bacterium | reverse complement strand
TATTGCCGCAGCCATGACAACATTACCAGCTTCCGCTGAATTGGATTTGAAGTGTGTCCAGAAGAACACCACGGCGTTGATCGTAATCCCAAGACCGATCAGCCACAATGCTGAAGCAATCGAGGAGTTGCCAAAATATGACCGTTTCTGATTCATCAGCAAACCATGGTAAGCCAATGCCTACCAATTCCGCAAGGGCGGCAGCTTTTTTTTGCATTTTTTCCGGCCCCACAGTCGCGCCACAGTCGCACCATATTGCCAACCTCATCACTGTTCATTACCCTTAAGCACATTCATGGTGAGAACAAAAACCAATGAAACGATCAATTGAACTGCCAATTTTTCCAAGCCAATCGCCTGCCGCAAGCCAGACATTTGCGCCGGTGCACCATCAATCCCCGGCGGAATTGAAAATTGCGTTGTTCAGACGCTTGTTTCGCGGACGGCCCGATGTGTATTCGCAGCGATTTCACAACCGAAAAACCGGCAAGTCCGGCTATCAACCGGCATGCGGGAATCAGTGGCTTCGCGGAATATGTGAGAAGCCGAAAATTCGTTGTATGGATTGCACCAACAGCCGTTTTCTTCCCGTCTCGGATGAGGTTGTGCGCTGGCACCTTTCCGGCAAAGACCCCACAGGCACACATTTTGTCATGGGCGTTTATCCTATGCTGCAGGATGAGACCTGCTATTTTTTGGCGGCGGATTTTGATAAAGCCAACTGGGTACAGGACGTGCAGGCGGTTTTGGAATCCTGCCGTAAATTGGACCTCCCGGCGTATCTCGAACGCTCCAGATCGGGCAATGGAGGCCATGTCTGGATATTTTTCGAGCAGGCCATACCGGCCGCTATGGCGCGGCGGCTGGGAACGCATATTTTAACCGAAACCATGGATCGGCGGCCAGAAATCGGACTTGATTCCTATGACCGCTTTTTCCCAAATCAAGAATAACTTCCGCGTGGCGGATTGGGCAACCTTATCGCTCTGCCACTGCAAAAAGCCGCAAGGGAAAAAGGTAATAGCATGTTTTTAGATGAAAACATGGTTCCACATCCGGATCAGTGGGCCTTTTTATCCCAGATCAAGGTGCTATCACCCGCACGTGTTGAGGACCTTGTTCGGCGCGCGGAAACCAGGGGCCGGATCATGGCGGTTCGTTTTGCGGAGCCAGCCCAAGACGATCCATCACCCTGGATGATCTCCCCATCACGCCGCCGCGGCGAGGCATCTATTTCCGGCCCCATGCCGACAAGTCTTGAGCTTGTCCTCGGCAATGATATTTATATAGCCAAAGCGGCATTGCCGCCCGCGTTGCGTAACCGACTGATATCGCTGGCGGCCTTTCAAAATCCTGAATTCTATAAAGCGCAGGCGTTGCGCTTTCCAACCTACGCCATTCCGCGCGTCATCGGTTGCACCGAGGATCATCCGCAGCATATTGCGCTGCCGCGCGGTTGCCTGGAAGATGTGCAACAATTGCTTAAGCATCTGAAAATTGGCGCTGCCGTTCGGGATGAGCGTTATGCGGGAGTGGAACTGGACGTCCATTTTCACGGTACGTTGCGACCAGATCAGCAACGTGCGGCGACGGCGATGGTGGCCAATGACACCGGCGTGCTTTCTGCCACGACCAGTTTTGGAAAAACAGTGATTGCGGCATGGATTATTGCTCATCGTCGCGTAAACACGCTGGTACTTGTGCATCGCAAACAACTCATGGAACAGTGGATCGCGAGGCTGTCGAGCTTTTTGGAAATCCCGGTAAAATCCATTGGGCGAATCGGGGGCGGATATAAAAAATCAACCGGTCAGCTTGATGTGGCAATCATACAGAGTCTGGTGCACAAGGGTGTTGTGGATGATTGCGTCGCCAACTATGGTCAAGTGATCGTGGACGAGTGCCACCATCTATCCGCACAGAGCTTTGAACAAGCAATACGACGCGCCAAGGCGAAATATGTTCTTGGACTTTCCGCAACGTTAACGCGAAAAGATGGCCATCAGCCCATTATCCTCATGCAATGCGGGCCGGTCCGACATCATGTCGATGCCAAACAACAGGCTAAAGCCCGGCCATTCGAGCATACCGTTCTGGTGCGCCCCACGAGCTTTCGCTCTGCGGCTCCAGAGCAGCCAGATTTTCGCAGGCAATTTCAGGCGTTGTATAAAGAACTTGTGGCCGACTCAAACCGCAATGCCGCAATTTGCGACGATGTCCTACAGGCCGTTCAACAAGGTCGCTCGCCGATCGTGTTGACTGAACGCCACGAACACCTGGCGGAGTTGGCTGCACGACTTTCACCGCATATTGCCAATGTATTCGTGCTGCGCGGTGGAATGGGAATTAAGGCCTTGCGGGAATTGTCCGCAACAATCGCTGGCCTGGCGGAAACCGCACCGCGACTGCTTCTGGCAACGGGAAAATATATCGGCGAAGGCTTTGATGATGCCAGACTCGACACACTCTTTTTGACGTTGCCGGTTTCCTGGCACGGAACCATTGCGCAATATGTTGGACGGCTGCATCGATTGTACGATGGAAAACGCGAAGTACGCGTATATGATTATGCCGATCTCAACGTTCCCATGCTGGCAAAAATGTTTGATCGCCGATGTCGCGGGTATGAGGCAGTGGGTTATAAAATTTTACTGCCCGGCAGCGCTGTACCAGGCTGGCCCGTAGAAGTGCCGCTCCCGATTGATCCGCAATGGAAAAAGCAATATGCCGGCAGTGTCCAGCGATTGATTCGTGATGGCGTCGATACTCCGCTGGCTGATCTGTTTGTGCACGTTGCCCGGGAACTCCCATCAACGCTGGAGCAGGAAGGCCAAGCCCGCAGCGCCACCGAGGCGTTTCTTTTTCGCCGGTTGGAATCGTTGGGAACCACGGCGGGACTTTTCACACTTAATGTCCGACTGCCTATTGCTTTTGATGCCGCAAGCCAAATGGAAGTCGATTTGCTGTGTCAGCACGCCCGCGTGGCAATTGAAATTGATGGCCCCCAGCATTTCAATAATTCCGAAGCCTATCGGCGGGACCGTCGTAAGGATCAACTTCTTCAGGAAAACGGCTATCTGGTGCTACGATTTCTGGCGGAGGATATTGGCAAACAATTAGACCTTGTGCTCGACACCATCCACCACGCGCTGACGGCCCGGCAACGATTTACCCAACAACACTAGCCCGAACCCCTGTTCCCACGCTATGCTTAGCAACATGAACGCCACTGAACCAACACCATCGGCAGTCCCGGCCAGCAGACGCATCATTCATGTACTGCCTGATGCACTGATAAATAAAATCGCCGCCGGCGAAGTTGTGGAGCGGCCCGCCAGCGTCGTGAAAGAACTTTTGGACAACGCAGTGGATGCCGGGGCCACCCGGTTATCGGTAACCATTGAAAACGGAGGCCGCACGCTCATCCGCGTAACCGACGATGGGTCCGGCATCGCCCCGGATCAGGTAGCACTGGCACTGGCCCGACACGCCACAAGTAAAATTCAGACCATGGATGATTTATTTGCGATTCAAACCATGGGATTTCGTGGCGAAGCATTGGCATCCATCGCCGGCGTCAGCCACACCACCATTATTACCCGGCGCGCTCAAGATGATCAGGCGGTGCGGGTAGTTGCGCGGGAAAGCGTGATGGACGCGCCAATACCCTGCGCTGCTCCGGTGGGTACAACCATTGAAGTGCGGGATTTGTTTTATTGTGTGCCGGCCCGGCGCAAGTTTTTACGTGGAGATTCAACGGAATTTGGGCATATTTCGGAAACCGTCTTGCGCACGGCATTAGCCCATCCGGAAATCACGTTTTCTCTGACCCATAATGGGCGCAGCAGCTTGAATCTTCCGGCTACTACCGATGCGCAGGCCCGTGTGGTTACTGCTTTAAATAAGGAATTGCAGGGGGAGCTTATTGCATTGGACCATGCCGAGACCGGTATACGTGTGGAAGGATTTGTCGGAAAGCCCGCCACCGCCCGAGCCACAGCGCATTACCAATATCTGTTTCTCAATGGCCGATATATTCGAGACCGGTCGATTTTCCACGCGGTAAAGGAATCCTTCCGTGGTCTTATCGAACCGCAGTCTCAACCAGTGGCGGTAATATTCCTGTATATGCCCCCCACCGCGTTTGATGTTAATGTGCATCCGCAGAAAATTGAAGTACGATTTCGTGAGCCGAATCTGGCTTATCGGGCAGTTCTCGCGGCTATTCGAGAACGGCTGCTGGCATCGGATTTA
>JAJYGE010000402.1 GCA_021785155.1 Planctomycetota bacterium | reverse complement strand
CGAAATAAATGCCAAACAATTCGCTGATGCAATCCGCAGTGGGATAACTTTTCCGCTGCCGCTGTATATGGAAGATGGAGAATTCAGTCCGGGCTGTCCGTGGCAAATAGATGGCTTATGTACAGCAAGAGCCGCCCGCCCGTTGGGGTGCCGAATTTACTTTTGTGATACCACGGCAGAATCCTGGCAGCAGGAGCGCTACGAGCACTATCACCAGAAAATTGTAGCCCTGCACGAGGAATTCCAGATTCCGTACCGTTATATGGAGTGGCGGCAGGCGCTGGCCCTTTTGAATCAACAGTAATAATGGGCGTGGATCGCCCGGGCAGACCAAAGTGCCATAGGGCCAAATAGTGTGTACTTGGTAACAAACCACCCGCTGGCATGGGCGATCAATTGGATCGGCTGGCAGAAAATACCTCACGTCCGTGTATCCACACTTTCCGTGGCAATGGGGCCTCACGCACCAGATAATCGGAAAAGCTCGCGGCTGAAGCAAGAGCATTCCTCGGGACGGGCATTGCGATGATATCTGCGGCAAATCCGGATGCGAGCCGACCTATTTGCTGTCCCAGCCCCAGAGCGGCCGCCGGTTCGGTGGTGATCATCTGAATTAATAGTTGAGAATCTATCGATGGGCACTGCTGTTGCAAAAATTGCGCCTCACGCAGAAGAGATAAATCCGGATTACTGGCCATGGAATCTGTCGCCAGACACACCTGTATCCCGCGTTTGCGCATATCCTGCCAGGGATGTGGAGCAATTTCATCATGGCCGAAATAATGTCGCGTTCGCGGGCAATAAGCCACCGCAGCCCCGCTTCCGGCCAGAATATCCAGGTCAGTATCATCAGCATAATTCACGTGCGCCAATACGACCGGCACGCCGGCATTGAACAATCCGTAATGTTGCGCCCATTGGATTGGCCCATCGGCAAACATCGGAACCAGATCATCTAATAAATCCAAACGCTTCATGAGCATCCAGCTTTTTCCCAACGGGCCGGAAAAATCTCTGAGAAAATCGCGTTCTTCCTTTAATTCTGCAAGGTGCATGGATAAAGGCAGTTGATATCTCCGGGCCATGTTAACGATTGTTTCCAAAGCCGGTCCTTCCACCGAATAGGGTGCGTGGGGAGACAAGCCGATGGAGAAACGATCGGTGGTTTTGCAATCCATCGCTGCCGCCAGCCGGGCCTCTAGTTGCCCACGCGAGCTTCCAAGCGCGGTAATTTCACCAAAACTGACAATGCCAAGCGGGGATGTGGCCTGCAAGGCGGGCCGCACGATAGCATGTTGACGAGAAATGTCGCCGACTGTTGTGACACCCAAGCGGATGCTTTCCTGCGCTCCAAACAACGCAGATGCCGCAAACACGCCGGGCGCAGCGGCTGCTGAAGGATACGCAGCCATGAGCTGCAAAACCCAATCCGGGAAACGTGCCGGGCCGGGAATCTGACCTGCAAGAAATGATAACTCAAGATGGCTGTGCGCATTGACAAATCCGGGCATCAAGACGCAGTCATCAACATGGACTTCAGGAATTCCGGCAAACTGCCTCCGGATGTGTGAACGATCACCACAGGCTTGAATGACCCCATCAACTACCGCAATTGCAGAATTGAATAGCAGTGCATGGCAGTCAGGCAATATTGCCGCACCAGAAAGCACAAGCGAAGCCTGATCTGGATTGGATAGAGTCATAATTGCTCCAACAGGATTCGATGGCCTATTGCAGCCGCCCCACCGCCCATTGATACAATGCGATGATAACCTGATCCTCCCAACCGTTCACGTTGCCTCGATAGTGATTGACCATAATGGAGAAAACAAAATGCCGGTGCGGCAAAAACATATATCCGCTGATGGTGGAAGCTCCGGTAACATGACCGTCTTTGGCGCGGATAAACCGCCTGATTCCCGAGCCGCGCAGACGGTAAATGAGGGTTCCGTGGCCAGGCCGTGCAAGGCTGTGAATAAAAACACTGCCGTCGGGTTCAGAGGCGATATGCGCCAGCACGGTTGTAAACGCCGCCGGCGCTACATGGTCATGATGTGAAAGACCGGACCCGTCCACCATGGTGACCCAACTGTCCGGAATACCCAGTGTTCCTAAATAAGCTTTGATGGCGCGATCACCATTATGCCAACTTCCGCTTTGACCGGTGGCATCATGACCGAGAAGCTTGCACAGGCATTCCGCCATTAAATTGATACTGTCGGTATTGGCACGATGGAGAATTGCGGTAAGTGGGGTTTCATAGGTGGCCAGCAATTCCGGTTGCGCATGTTCCCTGGTGGCCACCACGGATAATGGCGCCCGCAAAACCTGCCCCGAAATGGAAATTCCCTGATTGATCAGCGATTGCCGCAGTACATTGCCGGTGTATAGACCGGGATCATGGATTGTCACCTGCATCGGATATTGTCCGGTTTGCCGGACCGTTCCGTGCATAAAGAAGTGATTATTACCGCGTGACCGCCAGAGCCAGACGCTTTGCGGGCCACGCTTCGCGGCGATCGTTACGGGCGTATATGGCGTATTGGGCGTTAAAGATACGCCGATGCTGCCATTGCCGTTGACTACCGGTACCCACTGCACGCAGTTCATGGCAAAGTTAAGGCCTCCTACAGAGGCCTCATACCAGTCCAGCCGCTGCCCGCCTCCCGGCCATAATGGATCATGAAAATGATGATTAAAAATATAATCATCGACATATATATTATGAAATGTCTTATCCCCCATCGCCTTGAGGTGCTGTGCCCAATTATCAAAGGCGGTTGTGACTTTCCAGCCTGCCTGCTGGCATAGTACCGGATCACCAAGTGCCGGATCACCGCCGCCGACAATAACCAGATTATCTCCCACACGGTACAGGCGCGTTTGTATCGTGCCGTGCGGCCCCAAATGATCGAAGGCATCCGATGTTGTCAGCAATTTCCCGCAACTACCCGGCATAAGCGGCAAATCGGGATTATAACTGTAAACAGCGACGGCACGCCCATTGCGCAACTCCGCCAGATTAATCGCAACCTGCCCGCCGCGCAGTTGCGGATTGGTTAACAAGCCCGCGATCCGACCGGCGAGCGTTTCTGCTCGAGCGGTGACCGGCATCGCCATCAGCATCGCGGCGAAAAGCATCACACCAAGGACCGCTTTGCAAGAAAATCGCTTTTGGTACATCCATGCACCCTGTAAAAAAATGTCTCAAGGAATGATTGGCCATAACCGACGTTTGCCATCATGCAAATTTAATACTTTGAGCGTGCGGCTCAAAACAACAGTTCCTATACGCCAACTGGGTTGCGTTAGTGCGATATTGGCGTTCCAAGAAGCCGACCAACTTCGTCAAGCTTCTTTTTCATCGTTTCGGCCGTATTGGCCTCCAGGTTTAAACGCAACAAAGGCTCGGTATTGCTTTTGCGGACATTAAACCACCAGGTGTCATATTCCACGGTAATTCCATCGAGGTAGTCTATGGACGCGTCTTTGTAAATTTGCGCCAGTCGGGCAATCGCGGCATCTTTATCAGATACCTCATAGTTAATTTCTCCACTGCTGTGCCAGCGAAGCAATGGCTTAAGCACATGACTTACAGGCGTGTCATAACGCGACAGCACCGAAAGCATGCAGGCAAAAGCAATAGCTCCGCTGTCGCAGTTGAAGTTATCGCGAAAATAAAAGTGTCCCGACAACTCGCCCCCAAAAATACCCTTGCTGTCCGCCAGAGACTTTTTCATAAACGCATGGCCCACGCGCTCGCGTCGTGGCACGCCGCCGGCATTTTGAATCTCTTCTTTCACCACACGGCTGGAGCGCAGATCATATACCACCGCCGCGCCAGGATTGGCTTTCAGGAAATCTTTGGCCAGCAATGCCGTGGCAATATCGCAGCGGATAATGCGGGCCTGTTCATCAACAAATATGCACCGGTCGGCATCACCATCAAAACATACGCCCAGATCAGCCGCGTTGGAAAGCACGGCTTCCTGCAATTGTCGCAGGTTCGCGTCCACCAGAGGATTCGGCTCATGCTTGAATGAACCGGTGATCTCCATGTTCATGGGAATGATATTAAGGTTAGGCTGATCCATGAAAATATCACGAATAAATTTTCCCGCCATACCATTACTGGCATCCACGACCACCTTGAGGGGCCGCGCCATCTTCAGAAACCGCAGTACATGGCCCTTGTAAGGAATTTTAAGATCAATGTGTTCCACAGCACCAAACTGCGCAGGCGGATTTTTCCGCA
>JAJYGE010000064.1 GCA_021785155.1 Planctomycetota bacterium | reverse complement strand
TCTGGCGGTTCTGTTTTCCGGCAAAACGCCCGTGATGGTGAACTGGACTACGGGCCAGCGCAACATTCAGCATGGGCTGGAAATTACCGGTGTCAGCAAAGTGCTCACGGCCCAGGCCCTGTTAAGCCGACTGGCCGCACAGGGAATTGATCTCTCGACGTTAAACGATCGGATGGTACCGCTGGAAACGCTGGCCGGATCGCTGGGAAAATGGGCAAAACTTAAAGCCGCGATCAAGGGACGATTTTATTGGCGTTCGCTGGATCAGGTGGTGGCCACCGACATCGCCGCGATTTTATTTACCAGCGGATCGGAATCACTGCCCAAGGCTGTGCCGCTGAGCCATGAAAATCTACTGACCAATATGCGTGACGCCCTGGCGAGTTTTCACATTCGGCAGGATGATCGCTTTCTGGGAATGTTGCCGCCATTTCATTCCTTCGGGTTAAACGCGGCGATGCTGTTACCGATTCTATCGGGAGCCAAAGTGGTTCATTATCCAAATCCCAATGAGGTAACGGCATTGGTGCGGATTATTGAAAATTACCATGCGTCAATTTTACTGGGGACGCCTACGTTTCTATCCAATATTATGCGGGGCAGCGGAAAAGATTCACTGGCGGCATTGCGGATTTGCGTAACGGGTGCGGAAAAATGCCCGCAGAGTGTGTACGATTCTCTTAAGAAGTCTTGTCCGCAGGCATCGATTTTAGAAGGTTATGGAATTACAGAATGTTCGCCATTTGTCTCGGTGGCAAGGGAAAATGCGATTCGTCCCGGCAGCATTGGTACACCGTTGCCTTCGATCAAGTGGGTGATTGTTGATGAAGATACCAAGCAACGCTGTGCTCCGGATCAGCCCGGGATGCTGCTGGTGCGCGGAGGGAGCATTTTTAAGGGGTATTTGGGAGATCAGACCGCATCTCCATTTGTGCAATGGGCCGGGGAAACCTGGTATCGCACCGGCGATCTGGTGAAGGCGGACGCGGAAGGTGTGCTGACGTTCGTTGGAAGGTTGAAACGCTTTATTAAATTAGGTGGAGAGATGATTTCTCTTCCGGCGATTGAAGAAGTGCTGGAGCGAAAATTCCCATCACCGGCCGACAGCGGCCCGGCGTTGGCCGTCATTGCAACGATGGAAACGGACACGCCGGAACTGGTGTTGGTAAGCACACGCGATTTTGATAGATCAGAAGTCAATGCGGCCATTCGGGAAGCAGGCCTTTCCGGATTGCACCACATCCGCGGCATTGTGCGGATGGAAAAATTACCGGTTTTGGGTACGGGCAAAATTGACTATCGGGAGTTACAGGCGATGATTTGCGGTGTTCCGGCACCGCATATTGAAGCCTGACGCGGAGGCTTTGGTGCGTACAATCCGGATCACCGTTGCTTAAATGGCAGCCTGCCTGCCGGTGGTTGCATATTCGATTGCAGTGCGAATCGGGAAGTTATTTCGCGCCTGTTCCTTAGTCGGGATGCGGCGGCGTATCGAGCGGTGCCGTGTAGGTTAGGGCGATGTCTCTCGCGCGTCCAGATGCGTGTCGAAATTTGCATTGACGTAAAACTCCAATATAATGAGTTGACTGATGAAAGGACTAGATATGGTGAGCTTGGAGAGGTCAACCAATCTCGACAGAAAAGCAGTACAGGAAACTGTGAATGATTGGATCTGTCGACTCAGGGAGCTATACTCTCACCTCGATACTTGGGTTGCCTCGATTCCAAATTCCACGGTGGAGCGAAGTGACGTTAGACAGGCAATTGAGCCACTGATGACACGTTTTAATGTTCCGGCACAAGCCATCCCGACCTATACCGTAATTCTGGAGACGAAGCGGCGGGTGGCTTTTGTGCCCAGCGTCATCTGGATTATCGGTGCTAATGGCCGCGTGAACGTGACCACGAATTTCCGACAACATATTCTTTTGGATATTGGTGGCAGAAGCATGAAGCGCAATGGCTGGCAACTGGTCGTCAGTGATCCCAACAAAGTGCTCATTCCATTTAATAAGGTTGCCTTTCAGAATTTGCTCCGGGAGAGAAAATGAATTCATTCAAGGAAATTCATACGTCTTTTCTTGCGACGGATGCGTTTCTCTCGGAGCGTGAGAGTGCAGGGCGAACGGCTCATCGAAGGGCGCATTGGGCTAAGCTAAAAACGTACAACGGCCACGCATATTTTGTAATGTTATTTGCAAAACTTGAACAACACATCGATAATCTATGCGATACGCTAATTAATAAGAAAAGGGCCTCGGCCAAGTGGAAATTGCGCCGTCCCTGGGATTCTGTGGATTTGGAACGGATACCCTTCATGCGAAAAGTTGCACGCCTGACGGATAAAGGGCGGGCGACATATGCGCTGGTCGATGAATATTATCGGATACGTCGTCACATCGCGCATGGTAACAGCGCTACGGTGGCCCCGATTGCGTTGCCGGTGGTCATAACTGATCTAAAGGACATTGCCAAGGAGCTAAATGGCCGCTGAAATTGCCCCTGTACGTTCTGGCGATTATCGGCTCTCTCGCAAACTCCACGGCCAATGGGGACACGGTGGTGAAATATCCGGTAACCCTGTTTCCTATGTGTCGGAATTAAGTTTCCGAGCCAATTCGGTCTGAGGGAAAATCAAAGTATCAGCGATCCGGGGGCGCGGCTTGTGGTTGTCCGTAACACGTGGCTGTTTATTGCGCCTTGGCTTCGAGTTCGCGCAGCTTTTTACCATGCGCAATTCGGGCGGAGGGGGGCATTCGGGCAATGATCAGCACGCCATCAAGGTGGTCATTTTCATGTTGCGCAATGCGCGCCGGGAAGTCTTCCAGCGGCATGGAAATGGGACCGCCTTTTACATCGTAACCGGTCAGGGTGATTCGTTTGGCCCGTGTGACCTGCCCGCGAATGCCCGGCAGGGACAGGCAGCCTTCTTCAGCTTCCTGCGTTTCTGATCCCAACTCCAGTACGGGATTAATGACGGCGATGGCTTGATCCGCCTTGGCCTTTTCGGCCATGACAAAAAGCCTCAGCGGCAAACCGACCTGCGGTGCCGCCAATCCAACGCCTTCGTGGGCTTCCATGAGGTGTTTCATGCGTTCGATAACCTGTAACAACCAGGAATCAATTTGTTCCACATCACCCGCACGACGAGTGAGCACCGGATCAGGCCAAAGCACAATTTCCAGTGTTTCCGGATCTGGGCGCGGCGGCGCAACAGGCTTTGAAACGGAGGGTTCTCTGCGCTTATGGCGTTTGGGTGCTTTATCGCGGCTCATGATGTTCCTTTTTTAATCGTGTAACCAATCAACTTACCGGCGTTGGTATCATAACGAACATTTCAGGCAGATTGATAATATCAGGTTAAACCGTAACGCGACATTTTTCGGTATAGTGTCCGCACGCTGATGCGAAGGGCGTCAGCCGCCGCGGTACGGTCGTTATGATGTTGGCGCAAGGCACGTTCAATGGCGTCGCGCTCGGCGCGGTCTAAATCAAGGCTGGCGTTTTGCCTCTGGGCATTGGGATTGCGAATATATTGCGGCAGGTCTGCTTCGGTGAGTGCATGTTTCTGCTGCAATACCAGAAGGCTTTCCAGAGCGTTGCGCAATTCGCGGACATTGCCGGGCCAGTCGTAGCGCTGCATGGCTGCAATCATTGATGGCGCAACGGTTGGCTCCGGTAAATGATGTTCACCGGCCAGGCGGCGTACCAGAGAGGCGGTAAGTAAAGCGATATCTTCCGGGCGTTTTCTCAATGGGGGTAATTCAATGCGGACCACATTAAGGCGATAAAATAAATCCGCGCGAAACCGCTTTTCTTCCATCGCTTTGGCCAGATTGGTATTCGTGGCGGCCAGCACGCGCACATCGACCATTTTTTCCCGCGTGGAGCCTACGGGCATGACATTACCGGATTCCAAGGCTCGCAAAAGCTTGGTTTGAATGGACGGTTCAAGTTCGCCAACTTCGTCAATAAAAAGCGTTCCACCGTTGGCTGCTTCAAAGTAGCCGGAAGTTTTGGCATCCGCGCCGGTAAAGGCACCGCGTTCATGACCAAACAGCTCGCTTTCAACAAGATTTGCCGGCACGGCGGCGCAATTGAAAGCGATAAAGGGTTTATCTTTTCGCGTGCTTAATTGGTGGATCGCCCGTACGACCAGTTCCTTGCCGGTACCGCTTTCGCCTTCGACCAGTACGGTGCTTTTGAACGGAGCAACGCGGCGTATGCACTGCGCGACTTCCAGCATGTCCGGGGAACGC
>JAJYGE010000243.1 GCA_021785155.1 Planctomycetota bacterium | reverse complement strand
TGGAATGTATATTGGCCTTGCGTGCCATGTGGATGAGCCAAGACCAACGGTGGGAACGCTACTGGGCAAACCGTCCCTCACAGGGCACCCGAAGGGCCGCATAAAGTGTCACACGCACCCAAGAAACCGTATTGGAAACAGTTGTATTTGAAATTTTGTCCGATCTCGGTGATATTACGCACTCTTACGGGTGAGAACGCCACTGGCCCGTATTTTGGATCGCCGCTTATTTAATAAACAGGAGTGCTAGCGTGTTGCGCAGAAAACAGGGAGCCTTTGTCAGCTTAGCAAATCCCAATAAGCTCCGGTATGTAATGCGATGTGCTGCGTTGTTTCTGCTGGCGGCGGCCGGTTCTTCATGTACGGCTCAAGCCGGCGAGTATATCCCCGTTAAACTCACTGCTAAACAAGTGGATATGAAGGCCAATGCGTTGCTTAAGCAAATGACATTGCGGGAAAAAGTCCGCATGATGGCGTTTGAAAATATTCTCGATGTTCCCGGTGTTGAGCGGCTGCATATTCCAACGCTGGTCATGAGCGATGCTTCCATGGGGGTGCGCCGGTTTGGTGCCTCAACCGCATATCCCGCCTCTGCGGCTTTGGCCTCCACCTGGAATCGTAAACTGGCGTTTCTGGAAGGGCGGCAGATCGGCAGTGATTGCCGGGCACGCGGCGTGCATGTCATATTTGGCCCGGGCGTTAATATTGTCCGCGAACCGCAAAATGGGCGGAATTTTGAGTATTTGGGCGAAGACCCATTCCTGTCAGGACAAATGGCCGCCCCTTGGATCAGAGGTGTGCAATCCCAGGGAGTGGCGGCCTGCGTCAAGCATTATGTAGCCAATGAGCAAGAGACGGATCGCATCGATATTAATGAGATTATCAGTCGCCGGGCGATGGAGGAAATTTATCTTCCACCATTCCGTGCAGCGGTGCGGCAGGGAGACGTGTGGTCCATTATGGCGGCGTATGATCAGGTCAATGGTGTATATTGCACCGCCAGCAAGTTCCTGCTTACGACGGAGCTTCGCAAACGCTGGGGCTTTAAAGGTGTGTTAATGTCAGATTGGAGTGCCTCTCATGCCACTCTTGGGCCCTTGGAGGCCGGCATGGACCTGGAAATGCACCGTCCTATTTTTTATAACATGCTGACCATTCCACCCTTGCTGAAATCCGGCAAGCTGAAAATGTCAAATATCAATCAGCATGTCCGGCGGATATTGCGCATGATGGTGGCCCTGAACTTCCTGAATCGTCCGCAGAAAAAATCGGGAATACCCTTAAACAACCCGAAAAGTGCGGCTGTTGCGATGAAAGTTGCCGCTGAAGGAACGGTACTGTTGCGCAACAAGAACCATTTCCTGCCGCTAAATACCGCTGCGATAAAACATATCGTCGTGCTGGGGCCCATGGCGTCGCCTGCTGTTACTACTGGCGGTGGCAGCGGCTACGTTATTCCCATTGCCAATCCGGTGAGCATGTTGGCGGCCGTAACAAAAGCCGCTGGAGCCAACGCGAAAGTTACGTACATTCCGTATCTCGGCCATGGCAGAGCCTACTGGAGTCAGAGTGACTTTTATGCGCCCGATGGCACGCCGGGTGCAGAAGTGACATTCCTGGCAGCCAAATCAACGTCTGTTCCGCCGATGATCCATGATGTAAAAAGTCTTAATTTAAGCTGGAAATATCCTGGTGAACTTCCGCCGCACGTTGGCTCCGGCTTTACCGCCCAGTGGGTCACCGAAATCAAACCTTCCAAAACCGGCGATTACATGCTCAAGTTCTTTTGCAGCGATGGCGCTGCCTATGTGTTCCTGAATAAAAACAAAATTGTTGAACAGTGGCGGCCCCGCCCGGTAATTCCGTTTATGGATGATTACCATTTTGTTAAAGGACATACCTATCAGCTTGTTATTCAACTGCAGCCCAATGCCGGGCCTGGTGAAATGAAGGTTGGTCTGCATCGCATACGTTATCCGCTTTTGACCAGTTACCAGCGGAAGGAAATTAAAGCCGCAGATGCGGTGATCACATGCGTGGGTTACGGCCCGCGACTGGAACACGAGGATTTGGACCGCACTTATCATCTGCCGTCATTTCAGGGTCGCTATATCGCTGCCGTTTCCAAACTCAACGTGCATCAGGTGGTGGTGGTGAACGCGGGCGGGGACATAGCGATGAGTCATTGGATTCATAAAATCGCCGGACTTGTTTATGCCTGGTATCCCGGTGAGAACGGTAACACCGCCGTGGCGGATATTCTTTTCGGGAAAATCGATCCCAGTGGCCGCCTGCCGGACACGTTTGGTCGCAACTGGCGGCAGCAGCCCGCTTATGGCCATTATCCGGGCCATGATATTTACGGCTTGCATCCGGAAGTGCATTTTGCCGAGGGAATATATGTTGGATACCGCTGGTATGACAAAAAGCATATTCAACCGCTCTACCCCTTTGGTTACGGGCTTTCGTACACCACATTTTCCATCGGCGGTCTGCATATCACGGCCAGCGGTTCCGGAAAAGCTCGCACCGTTACGGTTACCGCCAAGGTGACCAACACCGGCCATCGATCCGGCGCGGAAGTGGTGCAGTTGTATATCCGTCCGCAGGAAGATCAGGCTGACCGCTGCGTGCAAACGCTCAAAGGCTTCAGTCGGGTGAATCTCCATGCCGGTCAAAGCAAAACCGTGACGATGAAACTGGATTGGCGTGACTTCGCTTATTTCAACAGCAACGCGAGCCATTGGGAAGTTCCAGCCGGTAAGTATCAAATTGCCGTTGGTTACAACAGCCGCGATATCGCTGCCACTGGTATGGTGTCAATGCCGTAGGGTTTTAAAATCTTTACACAATTTTTATATTTTTGGGTTGGTTTGAGCTTGCGCATTGGGTAAACTTCTGGCTGTGGTAATCGCAACGACCATTGGAGCGATTCGTTAAATTCGTCGTCGAAAAGCCGCTTGAATGAAGCTGACCGAAGGTGACCTGTGCACGACCCTATTTTGCAATTGCTCCTGCAGATTGCGGTAATCTTGCTGACCGCCCGCGTGGTGGGTGGCATCATGCGCTTTATTGGCCAGCCGCGCGTGGTGGGCGAGATGCTCGGCGGCATTATCCTTGGCCCATCGGTTTTGGGGCTTTTGGACCATGGTGCCTTGCTAACCATGCTGTTTCCGGTGCACAAAGGCGTTGATCCATATCCATTTCTTAATGTATTAAGCCAAATCGGGGTGGTGCTGTTCATGTTCCTTGTCGGTTTGGAACTGGACATGAAGTTATTGCGCAATCAGGGCAAAGCGTTGATAATCACTGGAGGTACGAGTGTGGCCGGGCCGCTGGTGTGCGGAGTTCTTCTGGGGCTTTTTCTGTTCAAAGAATTTCACGGTCCAGGTGGCAATGATCTGGTATTTGCGCTATTTATAGGCACCGCCATGTGCATTACCGCATTCCCGGTGCTCGCTCGTATGATCACAGAGCGTAACATGCAACGCTCACGGGTGGGCACATTCAGCATGGCATGTGGGGCGCTTAATGATGTGGTGGGTTGGTGTCTCTTGGCACTGGTAATCGCAATTTCCACGTCCGATGGATTGGGAAAACATAACGGCGGCAACCCGCTGATTTCCGCGCTGATGACACTGATTTGGACCGCCGTTTTTGGTGCATTTATGCTGTTGGTCATGCCTAAAATTCTCCGCCATTTACAAGGGATTTATGAACGCAGGGGATATTTATCTCAAGATTCGCTGGCACTGATTATGCTTCTGGTGCTGGCCGCAAGCGCCATGACCGAGTGGATCGGCATTCAGGCGATTTTCGGGGCGTTTCTCCTGGGCATGGCCATGCCCGCTGAAAGTAAGTTTGTCCGGCACATAACCGATAAACTGGAAGATTTTATTCTGCTGTTCCTTCTGCCGATCTTTTTTGCCTATACCGGCCTGCGCACGAGCATTGGATTACTGGACAATGTTCATCTCTGGAAAATTTGTTTACTGGTGGTGCTCATCGCCACCGGCGCAAAGGTCTTATTTTCCTTTTTCGCCGCCCGGATTGCCGGCCTGTCCTGGCGGCAATCCGGTGTGCTGGGATCATTGATGAATGCTCGAGGCCTGGTGGAACTTATTGTATTGAACATCGGCTTGAATCTGCATGTGCTTTCCCCTCAAATGTTCGCCATCATGGTGATTATGGCCCTTGCCACCACGTTTATCACCACACCTCTGTTGTATATGGTCTATTCGCCCGCTCGCCAGCGCCGAGAAGAAGCGGCGGAAAAGCCCGCGCCAATTCTTGTAGAATC
>JAJYGE010000043.1 GCA_021785155.1 Planctomycetota bacterium | reverse complement strand
GCGTGGCTGACGTGCACGCAATTACAAGCCCGGTTTCTTTTGCCCGCGGTAATTCCACTGGCGTGGCTGCTGGGGATGGCGGCGGATCTGTTGCCGGCCTATCGCGTGGCGGCGACCGCAATAATCGCCCTGCAGGCCGCCGCCTGCGGATTGCTGTTGCGGCCTGAGGCGGGACTTTTCCTTGGACCGATCCATGCGCAAAGGCCGCCACCGATTGGGGCAGCCATCAGCCTGCCGCGGGATTGGCTTTTAGAACCGCCGCCACCGGGGCAGTTTACCGCCCAATCCCGTTACTATCTTGAAGGGCCGGCCACACCGCTGTATCTGCGCGGGCACGTCATTTATTCCACGGTGTTTGATCGCAATGAACTGGCGCGGGCCTTTCATAAAGGCGGTGCGGCGGCCGCTTTGCATTATCTGCAACAACATCATGTGAATTATCTGCTGGTAGATTGGCCGGAGATTATCCGTCTGCGAAAAACCTACGGCTTTGATCCGATTATCACCCCGCAAAACATTGCGGCCCTACAGGCTCTCGGCCTGACGCCCATCCCGGAACCAACCGCATCGGGCATCATGATTTATCGCGTGCGGTAGCGCCGGGTTGTTTCCGTTACCCGTCGGCACGGTGTTCGTCAACATCCACCGGCAGCAATTGTGATACCAGTACCGGTACCGGGCCGGCGCTGCCGGGATGGCGGATCGGCTTCTGCTTCAGGATATCGGGACTCTGCGCATGGTTGTACATCTGTTCCATGATCCGCGAACTTATTTCCACTTCCAGTATCACCCGATGCGCGACGGTTTCATAATCCCGTGCCAGCACCGTGGCATATTTTTCCAGAAAAGTAATGCCCTTGCTGTCGGAAAGTGGCACGGAAATAACGGCGTGGAGCAAATCTCCCAGCATTGTGCGTAACACCACATCTGTGAGTTTGGCGACGCCTTCACCGGTTTTGGCGCTGACGGGCAGGGCGGACGGAAATTTAATTTTCCAGAAAGCCAGATCATCCGGGGAACTGACCGCGTCGGTCTTGTTGAGCAACAATTGCGCCCGCTGATTCCCGCAGCCAATATCCATGAGCACCTTCTGGACGCCGATAAGTTGCTGCATGGCATGGGGGTGCGACACATCCAGTACGATCAGCAGTAAATCCGCGTGTGTGGCCTCTTCCAGGGTGGCTTTGAAGGAGGCCACGAGATGGTGGGGCAGATCGCGCACAAATCCAACCGTATCCGACAGCAATCCGCTGTGGGCACTGGCCAGCCGCCATTGTCGCGTTTTGGTATCCAATGTGGCAAAGAGTTTGTCTTCCACAAATGTACCGGCCCCGGTCAGCGTGTTAAACATGGTGCTTTTACCGGCATTGGTATAACCTACCAGGCTCACGGTGAAGTGCTGTTGCTTACGCGTGGAGACTTCACGGGTCTTGCGGTCCTGCACCTGGGCGATGCGCTTTTTCAGATCAGAGACTTTATCGCGCACCAGCCGCCGGTCTATTTCCAACTGCATTTCACCTGGCCCGCGCGCGCCAACCCCCGCTCCGGCACCCGAACCGATACGCTCCAGATGCGCCCACATGTGCCGCAGGCGCGGATAGGTATATTCCATTTGCGCCAGGGCCACCTGCAACTGGGCTTCATGGGTTCTCGCCCGCGTGCCGAAGATATCCAGAATCAGTTCACTGCGATCAAGAATTTTACATTCACATATCTTTTCCAGATCACGCAGTTGATTGGGTGACATATCATTATCAAAAATGACCACATCGGCCTGATGGGCTTTGACCAATCGGGCAATTTCCTCCGCTTTGCCGCGGCCGATATAGGTGCCGGGATCAATACTATGGCGCTGCTGAATAATACGCTCAACAACCTCCGCGCCGGCCGTCGTTGCCAGACTCGTCAGCTCTCCCAGCGGGTCACGCGGATCAGCGGTTGAATCCGGCAGGATGACTCCTACCAGGATCGCTTTTTCACTGCGGACGGAAAGTTCGGTACGATGATCTTTAGACAAGGGTTGATAACTCCTGAAATCCGGTTGTATCGTCTGTGTGGCCGGAACCGCGAAGGCCGCATTCGCAGTGTGACTTAGGGCTACAGCCGACACCGCCGCCTGCGGGCCTTTTCATTGTGGCCCGGGCGTGCGGTTTTCAACCCGCCTGTTATGTGTCTGCACGGCGATGCGACAGGCCATAGTCAACGCCGCCTTCATACTGCCCGGATTGGCTTTGTTCTTGCCGACAATATCAAACGCGGTTCCGTGATCCACACTGGTGCGGATGATGGGCAGCCCCAGCGTGAGGTTCACGCTGTTATCAAAATCCAGGAGTTTCACCGGTATGAGCCCCTGGTCATGATACATCGCCACGACCAGATCATAAGCGCCCTGCGCGGCTTTATAAAATATCGTATCCGCGCTCAAGGGCCCCTGGGCATCAATACCGTGTTGACGGGCCATGAGAATCGCCGGCTCAATAATCCGCTTTTCTTCATCGCCAAATTGTCCATTTTCGCCGGCATGTGGATTTAATCCGCAAACCGCAATGCGCGGATGTTCAATGCCGAACCAATCCTTTAACGCCTGGTGCGCGAGATCAATGGGATCAAACACGGTTCCGATTTTGAAACTATGCCGCAGTTCAAATAGCGCTTCATGGATTGTGCATAGCACCACGCGCAAGCCCTTATGCGACGCCGGGGGCGTTGCCCCCGCCTGTAAACCGGCGGTGAATGCCACCGGCGGATTGGCGGCAAACATCATGGCGTATCGGCGGGCATTGGTCTTTTCCGCCAGCAGTTCAGTATGCCCCGGCCAGCGCGCGAAGCCGGCAAGTTTCCAGCTTTCTTTGCAAATTGGGCCGGTCACAATGGCATCAATCTGATGTTTTCGCGCTGCTTCAATGGCATCGGTTACAAATTTCATTGATGCCAGACCACCTTGCTTGGAGGCCGCCCGCACATCCATCCCCAGAAACGAAAATTCATCGTAATCCAATACCACCACATCGTGGTCGTATGGACGCAGGCGTTCATGTTGATCGCGCCACCAGAAGGGTTCAATTTCCGCCAGATCGGCACAATACGCCATGAGTTCATTAAAGCCGAAAATCACAAACCGGCCCATTTTCCTTATTTCCGGATCGGATAGTGCTTTAACAATGACTTCGGCACCAACTCCCGCCGGGTCACCCATGGTAATGCCGATGGTGGGGAGGTAGGCGGTCATGGTGTCGCCCCGATCGGTCGGTCCGCCGGATTGGCCGCGTGTCGCTGCAAGGCCGCAGGATCCAGATTTTTCAAATAATTCACGACGGTGCGGGTTAAAATATCGGTTTCAATATTCACCCGACCGCCGAGTATCAGCGTTCCCAGCGTCGTTTTCTCTCTGGTCAGCGGAATGACCGCCACGCTGAAAGAATCCGGTTCCACCGACGCAATGGTCATGCTGACACCATCCAGCGCCACACTTCCTTTGGGGACGATCATATCGCGGCACGTTTCCGGAATCGCAAAATAAATGCGCCAATCCGCCGGATCGGCCCGGATCTTTACGACGTGGGCTACCGCATCCACATGGCCCTGCACAAAATGACCGCCGAACAAATCGTCCGCCCGCATGGATTGTTCTAAATTAACGGCATCGCCGGGATTTTTTGAACCCAGCGTTGTCACCGCCAGTGTTTCACGCACGGCGTCAAATTCCAGCCGCTGTCCCGGTTCAATGCGGACAATACTGAGGCATACACCGGAAATGGCAATGCTGTCACCAATTTCAAAGGATGTCGGCCCCATGGCCGACGCATCGACGATAATGCGTCTGCCGGTGGGGGTGTCCATCACCGCTTGAATTGTCCCCAACGCTTGTACGAGGCCTGTAAACATTGCGGTTATTTTACCCGATTGCTCCGCGGAATTCCCATTATCATGCCCCGAGGCGCTTACGCCGGGTGTGCGACCGTTTCGGCGGACCGCTTTTTTCATCAGCAAGCCAGTGCCCTGTTCCACCCGTAATTACGGGTGGAACAGGGCACTAATTCGTCAACAACTGTTGCGTGATCCATTCCGTAAGCTCCAACCCCGATGCGGCCACCGCTTTTCTGCCCGGTGGGCTTCAATACTTCCACCCCCGCTGGGATAACTTTCCGGTCGCAACGACCTTTATCCCGATTGCCATCGGGAGGCTTGTCCCGTGGCCTGTGACCGATTCTGCAACGCGGCGGCGCCGCCGGCATTTAGGAGTTAGGAGCGAGGAGTTAGAACACCTTGCGAATTTCAAGTTGCCCAAGATGCTCAGGTTCG
>JAJYGE010000416.1 GCA_021785155.1 Planctomycetota bacterium | reverse complement strand
CCCGAGCTTGAATTTGGCAGAACATCATTCATGGGCAGAATTCTAACGGAAATATTTGCGCGTGACAGACCTGTGCGTCCAAGGCGCTGACCGAGGGTGTGGCAATTTTTCCGGGCGGTACCCAATTGCGGCCACGATCGTCCCGGCGCGGGGATGGCTTTGTGTTTCAATCGGATATTCCACCACCGGCAAAGCCGGCGGCAATGTAAGGAATGCCACGGCGGCACGCTGCCCGGAAAAATTGTCACGCCTGACCGCGCACACCGCTGTCGATTACTTGTAATTTAAAAAAAACGTGTTAAAGTCAGACACATGCGAGATCGGGGTGGATTCAATTTATCCCCGGCAACTCCGTGGCGTTGAGATTTAGAGCATTATTTTGGCCAACGTTTCTGGCCTGTTATGAATTGGTGATTGGTTCAGTTTTTTAGGAAGGTGCGTATTATGATTCTCCCATACAACTGGAAAGAGAAGCTCAAACCGTCGAATCTGCGGAATACAATCAACGAGAATTCCGCGGTTATGAGCATCATCGCGGCAGTGGTGGCCATTGTGGCGATTGCCTTTATAGTCCGGAATTTTTTCCACACCACCCAGTACGGCCCCACAACCGCTTATTACTATGATACATCCGACGGCAGCGTTCAAGTGCTGCCAAGGTCCAAGTACCCGCCGTTAATTGGCAAAACTGGTAAGCCGACATTGGTATGGGCGGAATATTATTCCTGCTCATCGTGTTCAGATAAGCAACTGGCTTATCTGGAGAAGTATTCGGCCCAGGCCAAAAAGGCGATGGAGCAACTTCAGCAGCAGCAGCGTAATCCCAAGAACAAAGGCGAACCGCCTAATTTTGCGCTTATGCAGATGGCAATGCAAGGCGGAGGCATTCTGGTACGCAGCCCCAAAAAAGGCTCGAAGTGGTATCCGTTGGAATCTCCTCAGGGAATGCAGATTGCCACTCCACCATCATGTACGACCGGCCAGCTCAAAGCATGTAACCCCAGTTAATGCTGTCATAGGCCCCATGGATTTCCATCATTGCCTGTCGTGGAGAATTTTCCCCGGCAGGCAATTTTTATTGGCGCACGGAAATTGCGTTATCATGATGCTAAAGTTCAGTCTTTTGTCATGCGTGTGCATTACAAAAGCCCCATGGCGGGTGCCGGAAAATTGAACCTTGATGGAGACTACCTGAAAATGCTCTTTGCGCCGATTGAAGAAGTTCTGGCCGCGTTAAAACGCGGTGAAATGATTGTTCTTGTGGATGATGAAGACCGTGAAAACGAAGGGGATTTGGTCTGCGCGGCACAGTTTATCACTCCGGCGATCGTTAATTTTATGCTCAAGGAAGCGCGCGGCGTATTGTGCGTGGCCATGACCCCCGAGGATTGCCAGCGCCTGGCTTTATATCCTCAGACGTCCTACAACACGGCACCATTGGGAACCGCCTTTACTGTAACCGTTGATGCGCATCCGCGGCTGGGAATCACAACGGGTGTTTCCGCGGCGGAGCGGGCTTTAACCATCCAAACGCTGATCAATCCAAACTGCGGCCTCGATGATCTTTGCCGTCCGGGACATATTAACCCGTTGCGTGCGCGGCCCGGCGGCGTACTGGAGCGTGCTGGGCAAACCGAAGGATCCGTTGATCTGGCGCGAATGGCGGGCTTGTATCCCGCCGGCGTTATTATTGAAATCATGTCCGAAGACGGCACGATGGCGCGCTTACCGGAACTGGAAACATTTTCCCGCCGCCATGGCCTGCTGATGTGCAGCAATGCGGATATTATCCAATACCGACTCCGGCGCGATGCGCTGGTAAAACGAATTGAATCCACGGAATTAAAAACGGCTTTCGGTAAATTTGACCTGCATGTTTATGAAACGCTCAACGATCCACTGCTGCATTTGGCCATAACCAGCGGTGGTGTCGGAGCCATTGATCCGGCAACCGGGAAATCGGTTGTCCAAGGGGAGCCAGTTCTGGTTCGGGTACATTCAGAGCATTTATTGGGTGATGTTTTTGCGGCAGATTTTACCGACAGTGGCCGTGAACTGCAGGAATCTTTACGGATGATTCAACGTGCCGGCAGGGGGGCGGTGGTATATCTGCGGCAGGAATCGCGCGGTTTGGCTCTTTTAGCGCGATTGAAGGAGATTCGAAATTCCGAAAAGCCTGCCGCGCACGGTGAATTACCAGGTACCATGGGGCGGCGGGATTTTGGAATTGGAGCGCAAATTTTGCGAGACTTGGGCCTGCGCGAACTGATTATTCTCACCAATCGGCCTAAAAAGCTCCATGGCCTGGAAGGCTTTGATCTTACGGTTATTGAGCAGCGACCCATTATGCCTGTTTAGCTCACTGCGGTTGCTTGGGCAGTGGCGTATGAATATGCGTTACTTCATTGCCAACGAGAATGGCATTGGATACGCGACCGGAAAGAACGGCCTTGGCATCATTTTGGATATTCGGCGCATAGGCCGGATCGTGAATTATTTTTTTCAACATCCAAATGACCGTCGGATCTTTTCGCACGGGCCATAACTGATAAATACACTGCCGCAGTGCCGCGGCATGAGGATCTTCGATCGTTGGCAGAAGTCTTTCTTTTATTTGCCATGCGGTGCCATTATCCGCCTCGCTGTATGCTGCCGCAATGCCCGCCACATTGGCGGCAGCGCCGGGGTTCACCGCACCCAGCACAGATGTTACCGCAGCCACATGTTGCTGCTGTGCACCGCCGGTAAATGGAAATTCACGAATCGCTACAATGCCCCAGTGTTCCGTGCCACCGAGTGTCGGCGATGCGAGTTTATTCTGCGGCGCCAGGGTAAAATGAAACGTCTCGGTTCGCACTTTGACAATGTAATGATTACTGGAGGTATCCGAGGGTGGTACAATTTTGGAATCACTTCCCCAGTTTGCGCCAAACAGACCGGTGAGATATTGATTCATATTTTCCATGGTCTGCCAGACGCGACCGGGATGATTTTTATGTTCCTGCCGTACGGGCCAGGAAATCAGCTTAAAGGCCTCTTGGTCGGTTTTCGTCCGTCCTTGCGCCACCAATGCAATATAGTGCCGCAGCAGGGCGGTGCGACTGGTTGGATATTTTAGAATTGGACTTGCCGGTGGAGTTTGAAACAGCCAGAAGCCGCCACCAATAACAATGAGTGCCACGATAATCAAACCGATAACTTTTATACCGCCGGAAGATGAGTCAGACATGGCATAATACCCTCAGAAAAAGAAAATACCTAAGCCGCCAGTTAGATAGTGTAACGCATTGGGTCTATAAAATAAAAGCCAAAAAAAAGTCAAATGCTGTGAAGCTGCGTGGAAAAATTACCAAGCCGCGGCACTGGAAAGCATCGGCAAGAGCCGCTATCTTTTACCACATGAGTAAAGACCCCGTAGTTCGTGTATTGGTCGTGGATGATGAAATTGATCACGCGGATGCTCTAAGCGAAGCTGTTGCGCGGATCGGTTATGGCGTCAAACAGGCCCATAATCTGGCCGATGCCAAGCGGTATTTTACGGATGGCGAGTTTGATCTTGTGGTGACAGACTTGCGGATGGACAATTCGCTGGACGGTTTTGAACTTCTCGAATTCGTGCGCAAAACGCGCCCGGAAACGCAGGTGATTGTTGTAACGGCGCATGGTGATGTCTCCACGGCTGTGCGGGCAATGCGTAGCGGCGCGTATGATTTTATTGAAAAGCCCCTGGATCTGGATCTTATCCGGGCGCAAATTCGCCGCGCTGCGGAAAAAGTGCTGCTGGCACGGCAAAATGAAGAATTTAAGCTGGCTTTAGATCAACGTTACGGCATGGAAGGAATCATCGGCAATTCTCCTGCGATGCAGCGGGCATTGCAACTCGTGCGGCAGATCGGCCCCACGGATATTAACGTTCTGGTACTCGGAGAATCCGGTACCGGGAAGGAACTTATTGCCCGGGCGCTGCACCAGAATTCCCGGCGGCATGGCGGGCGATTTGTAGCTCTGAATTGCGCCGGACTCAATGACAGCACGCTGGAGGATGAACTTTTCGGGCATGTGCGTGGAGCCTTTACCGATGCGCGTTCAGATCGCCTGGGCCGCTTTGAGTATGCTGACGGCGGCACACTGTTCATGGATGAAATTGGGGATATGCCTCTGACCATGCAGGCCAAACTGTTGCGGGTTCTGCAGGATCGACAAGTGGTTCGTCTGGGTACCAATGATCCGATACAAGTGGATGTTCGGTTCATCGCCGCTACAAATAAGGATCTGGAAGAGGCGGTACGCAAGCATGAATTCAGGGATGATT
>JAJYGE010000086.1 GCA_021785155.1 Planctomycetota bacterium | reverse complement strand
GCGCCCGCAACTGGAAACACCACGACCCGGGTCGTATGACTAACTTTATAATGGAGAAAACCCGATGAATTCGCAATCGAAAAATTTGAAAAAAACTCGCTTTACAACCCAGAGAACATCTTGTCAAACAGCGCCGGTTTCCGGCTTCAATGATCGATGACCAATGATCAAACCGGAGTTTTGGAGATAAAAATACATAACTCCTTTTATAATAACGATTTATATCAATTTTCAACTTCTTGGCACTGGAACAAGACCCCTCGAAAATCAAGGAAATTTGTGTTTTTTACATGGGTACACTTTGCCGCCGAAAAACCACCCCATGACTCATCAAATACAACACCATCAAGGGTTTTCTCTTCTGGAAATGAAATTCTCGTGGCTAAACTCCGGATCAAAGATCAGAACTTCGGAAAGCGCTGTGGGGCGTCGGAACAATCATTTGTGGTTCCGGTGCCGTGGAAGGCTATAGGGTTGCAGTGGGAGGGATAACGCGCGACTGCGCTAAAGTTAAGGAATTTGGCCCCCAGAGACCTAGGATCCTGCCCAAGACCCCTTTGTCAGGTGGTTGCAATACTTCGTGAGATCAGTGTTCCAGGATCGCCCAGTGACGTGTCCGTACATGGCCGTAGTTCAATTTGACCTTGCAGGTGAATCTCCGCCGACGAACTGCCGATCATGAGTTTCAGGATACCAGGCTGCAGTGCGAACTTGCGTTGGCTCTCATGCCAATACCACAACGCCTGCTCATTGTAGGGCAATTCAAAGTTCACGCGGCGCGTCTGGCCGGCCTTAAGTTCCACGCGCTGGAAGCCGACAAGCTGTTTAATCGGGCGTTTCACTTTGGATTCAGGAGCCTGCACATACAACTGCGCCACCTCCACGCCATCCCGCGATCCGGTATTGGTGACCTGACACGCAACTTTGACACTTTTCCCGGCCGACAATTCGGCGGAATCTATCACCAGATCACTGAAGCGGAACATCGTGTAACTTAAGCCGTGTCCGAAGGGATACAGCGGTTGGCCTTCAAAGTACATGTACGTGCGGCCCTTCATGATGTCGTAATCATGGAACGGAGGCAGTTGATCCACCGATTTATACCAGGTGCAACAAGTTTTTCCGCCGGGGTTATAGTTGCCGAACAGCACATCCGCGATGGCCGTTCCCTGCGCCTGACCGCCAAAAATTGCCGCCACAATCGCCGGCAGATTATGTTGCTCCCAGTTTACCGCAACAGTGTTGTTGGTATTAAGTACCAACACGGTTTTGGCATTGGCCGCATAACAAGCCTTGATGAGGTCATGCTGGACACCCGGAAGGGTGATGTCCGTGCGATCCAAGCCTTCGCGATCCACGCTCTGGTCAACGCCACAGACCACGATGACCACATCGGCATTTTTTGCAGCCGCAACAGCCTCGTCAAACATGGTGTCGTCCTTAGGCCCGGTAACGCTGCATCCTCGCTTAAAAATTACCGTTGGCCGGCCAGGCCGGGGTTGCAATATCGGTTCGGCTTTCACCGCCTGCAACTGGAACCATTCCAGATTGCATAGCCCTTTACGGCCGTTGCCGGTGAATTTGAAGAAAACTTTGTGTTTACCGGTAATACCGCTGATGGGTGCCGATACAGTATCCCAGCTTTGCCAGCCACCGGTATTGGGGACCTTGAGCGTGCCAATATTCGGCCCATTGAACGCATCAATATGAACTTGGATTCGTGCGCCGGCCCGCAGGCTGGAGGCACGGATGGCGATATGATCTTTTCCTGTGAAATCCTGAGCTTTGTATTCCACCCAGGAATGATTGCCGATTCCATAGATATTCATGCCCCCCTCGCTGGAAACCTGTGTCTTGACGCCCGAACTGACACGCTGTAGTTCCGCCGGCCATACCAAACCCTGTGGCGGATGGAAATCGACTCCCAAGGCGCGGGCGATGCCCTCGCGCGGTGAAATTCGCACCGAAGCATTACCCGCATAGCCGCCCAGATGGAAACCCGCCATAGGGCCGATCACAGCCACGGTCTGCAGTTTGGTTTTGTCCAGCGGCAGAAATTGCTGGTGGTTTTTCAACAGAACAACGGATTGCCGGGCCGCTTCCAGTGCCAGTGCCCGGTGCGCCGGAGAATCCACGACATCAAAGCTGATGTGGCTATAGGGAACGCTTTCCGGTGCATCAAGCTCGCCCAGCAATATGCGCACGGTCAGAAGCCGCGTCACCGACAGGCTGATATCCCGCTCGCTGACGAGTTCTAAACTCACGGCCTTGATCAGGCTGTCGGTCATATTATCTTGCGGAATACAGCGGATAAGATCACATCCAGCCTGAATACCAAGTGCCGCGGCCTGATGTTCGGTTGGCACATAGTGCAGCGGATCGTAGATCTGATAGACCGCCGGATTATCCGAGGTGACATAACCCCGGAATCCCCAGCGTTGGCGCAACAGATCGGTCAGCAGGAATCGATCCGCGCAACAGGGTATTCCATTGATGGCGTTATATGCGGCCAAGACGGTAAACACATCCCCTTCCAGCACGCAGGCCCGGTAGGCGCGGGTGTAATACTCCCAGAAACTTCGCGGATTCACGGAGGCGGAAGCAATTATGTTGGAGGGATGCTCTGTATTGTTGCATATAAAATGCTTGGCGCAAGCCGTGGTCTTCAGATAGTTGGGGTCATCACCCTGCATGCCGCGGACGACCTGCACCGCCCAGGCGCTGGCCAAGCAGGGATCCTCACCGGGCGCTTCCTCACAGCGCCCCCACCGCGGATCTCGATGCAGGTTGAGCGTTTGAGGAGAGTAATAAGAAAGACCCCACTTGCCCTTCTTGTGGTAGGCCCAGGCCTCATCAGAAACAGCGGAATATACGCGCTGGGCCAATTCCGGATTCCAGGAGCATGCCATCGCCAGCGGCAGAGGAAAAGAGGTGGCCAGGGGCTGGTCCACCAATCCATGCAGTGCCTCCGCGGAAGCATAGTTATACGCGCGCAACCCAAGCCGTGGAATGGCTGGAACGCCATTGTGACCGTTGGCCGGACCACGGCTTCCCGGGTTGTTTACCTGCCGCGATTTTTCCGCCAAGGTCATCTTCGCAACAATGGCTGCCGCCCGCTTCCATGCACGCTGATATGCCTGATCCGAAATGCCCACACGTGTGGCATCCGGGCTGTGCGTGGACGGCAACGAAGCCCCGCGGAGCCAAGGTTGAGAAGTAGAGGCCAAGGCTGCCGCAGAAGCCATCTGCTTTAAAAAGCGGCGTCTTGGCGTAACACTTTCGCAATTTTCAGCCATCGCAATGAGACCTCTTGGCGTGCTAATCGTACAACCCTATCCTGATGGCCCCGCAACGGCCTCCAATCGGATACTGTAGAAACCGGTAGCAGAACGACGCGGCATCAGGGTAGACGATCAGCCTTGACATACTGGTTTTGGGCCTTAATGTCTTATAGCCAACTTGGCGGCCAAAACCCTGTTATGGATGCCTTCCCGAAAATCGGCTCCATCGCCGGATGGCCAATCATAATTATTCTCTATTTTGAGAAATCTTGTATTCCCTATGATTTTCCGTTATCCGCCCATCGGAACCAGCGTGTAATGGTGCATTACAGGTTGCGCCGCCTGCCGCTCCGCCGCGGCTACCACATGCTCCAAAGCGGAAAATCCACGCATAATTTTCTGAACCGCCATGCGCGCCGCTGGATTTGACTGGGTATCTACCGGGAAAATTGGCCCCCGGGGGGCGTGGAAAAAAGTCGGACGGTGAAAAATATTCGCCATGGGAAGCTGCACCTGCTGCCAGCCCGCAAATCGCACTTCAGTACGTTGCCAGGCCAGTGCCAAAACCCGGTAGGCCTGCGTCATCATGGGTGTTGCAAACCTGGCCAAATTAATACCGTGGGCAAGATCCATACTGCTGAACGTACCTACTGGCTGCCCATCGATCCGCAATTGATATTTGGGGGCACTTAAATGCGTCACCCGCAAGGTCTCACGATCCAAGGCGTGGTAAAAACCACACTCCTTGACCACCAGAGCCGTGACGGGATTGGTGTACTTAAAATTCGGTGTGCGTGCGGGCCAAAGCCCCTGCGGAGCAAAGAGCGGCCATTTGTCATGCAGCGACATAATCGGCATCGGCAGAGAACCATCCATTTGCCGCCAGGAAAGTGTACCGTGGGCATCAGCAACACCACTTACTGCGGTATTTGCCGATTTTACAACCTGCTTGTCCTCCGCATTGATACGTACCGATGTAATCGTCGACGGCGCTCCCCACGCCTTCAGGAGTGTTTGCGCCATAACCAGATG
>JAJYGE010000326.1 GCA_021785155.1 Planctomycetota bacterium | reverse complement strand
GCCAGCAATAATACGGAACCGGCAAATGCATACAGGAAAAATTTAACTGCCGCTTTACGGCGTTCAGAGTGGCCCCAGATGCCCAAAATGAAAAAGGTGGGGATCAAGCTGAATTCAAAGAATAGATAAAACAACAGCACATCATGACTGATAAACACGCCGATCATGCAGGCGTAACTGACCAGCATCCAAGCGAAAAATTCATTTTGGCGATGTTGGATTTTACCAACCGCATCAAGAATTGCCGCCGGTGTTACCAACAGCGTCAACATCAGCAACCACAGGCTGATGGCGTCAACGCCAAAAGAAAAATTAACATGAAATTGCGGAAGCCATGGATAAACAAATTGCTGTTGCCAAACGCCTCCCTGGGCATAGTTGAATCGTGTCAGCAGGATAATACCCATCAGCGAGGGGATCAGCGCAAAACAAAACGCCAGTATACCCAACCCGCGGCCACGCCGGCCTGTATTTCCGGGTTGGATCATGAAGATCAACGCGGCCCCGATCAAGGGAATGGCCAGCATCATGGGCAAAATTAAATGCGATTGTGTCATAAGGTTTCAGTTCCGAGTTCTTCCTGTCCGGATGGCGACCTTCGCTCCGAATCACCTAAGCAGATACAACACACCCAGAATGACCAGGGCCAGACCGCTGACCATGCCGATGGCGTAATACCGCAACCGACCACTCTGCGTGGGTTTAAGCCCCCAGCCGATAAGCTGGGGAAAATATCCGAAAAAGTTCACGACAATTCCATCAATAACATAATCCACACCATACAGTGCCCGACCAAAATACCACAACGGCATGACAATTCCGTAATGATATATTTCGTCAATGTACCACTTGTTCTCGAGGAACGTCACCAGCGGACGCAACGCGGATTTCACCACCTCAGCGGCATGACGATTGATCAAATGGAAATACAAGGCGATCAAAATTCCAACGATGGCCAGAACACCGCCGATGGCCATACCCATCGCCGGGCTTAAGCGATTTACGGCTGCAACCGGCAGAAATAATCCGCCCGGCGGCGTCGGCACATAATGTATACCCGCATTCATCGGCACACGGGCAAGAAAGCTTTGTATCCAGCCTTGATCGCCATGACCGCCAAATACGCCCAGCCAGCCTACGAGTGTGGCTCCGATGGCCAAAATAACCAGCGGCCCCCACATGGTAATCGGGCCATCAAATGATGTATTGCGTACTTGATCATGGCCATGGTGCGTGTCATGGCCATGCTGACCCACATCATCAGCGTTCGGGCCATTGTCAGTAGCATGGCCAACATCGGACGGCAGTGCAAAAGCACTGGGTTCATGCAGACCGGCGGTTTGCGGCAAAATCAGGTCACCCATAAATACCCGGAAAAACGCCCGGAAAGTGTAATAAGCGGTAATCAAAGCGGTCAGCAGACCAACAGCCGCCAGCCATGGTCCGCCGCTCCACGCCGAGTTCATGGCGGCGGAAAGGATTTCATCTTTACTGAAAAAGCCCGCCCAACCGGGGAATCCGGCCAGCGATAAAGCGCCTACCAGCAAGCAGATTGTCGTAATCGGCATTCGCTTACGTAAACCGGACATTTTCCGAATATCCAGCTCCCCCCCCATCGCGTGCATCACAGAGCCGCTGGAGAGGAACAGAAGTGCTTTGAAAAACGCATGGGTAAATACATGGAACACCGCCGCCGAACCAGCCGCCACACCCAAGCCCATGAACATATAACCCAACTGTGATACCGTGGAATAAGCCCAAATGCGTTTAAGATCATACTGACACATGGCGATGGTGGCCGCCATAAATGCGGTGAATGTTCCAATAATTCCCACCAGATGCAGTACAGGCAACTCGTGCATGAATATGGGCATGCACCGGGCGATCAGATACACACCGGCGGTGACCATGGTAGCGGCGTGAATCAGGGCGGAAACCGGTGTGGGGCCTTCCATGGCATCAGGCAACCACACATGTAACGGAAATTGTGCCGATTTAGCAAAGGCACCAAACATCAGCAGCAGCGGTATCCAGAACATCATGGACGCATGCGCCGCACGGAAACTGGCGCTTTGCAGCGGGCCATAGAATACATCAGCGAAATTCAACGAATGGAAGGTCAGATAGATCATGAAGATGGCGATGGCAAAACAGGTATCGCCGATACGATTGACAATAAAGGCTTTGGTAGCCGCATCGCGCGCCGAGCGTTTGGGATAGTAATAACCAATCAGCAGATAACTGGCCAACCCCACGCCTTCCCAACCCAGATACACCAGGAGGAAACTATTTGCCAGAACCAGAATCGTCATGGCGGTAACAAACATGCTTAAATAGGCGAAGAAACGAAAGTACCCGTAATCCCCTTCCATGTAACCGCTGGAATAGATAAAAATCAAAAGGGATATACCGGTGACAAATGAAACAAACAGCACCGACAGCGGATCAAGATACACACCAAACGGAATGCTAAAGCCACCGGCGCTGAACCAGGTGGTAAATTTCATCTGCATAAATTCAGGATTCAGTGCGCCTATCTGATTGGCTTGCGCCGTGGTAATGTGAAACAAGGCCGCTTTTATGCCATTGAATTGGCCAACATCAAAAATGAGTAAAAGCAGAAGGGCCAGAAAAAACGAGCAGGCGATCCCGATAATGGCGGGAACATGCGCCCGACCCTTAAGAATCTTTCCGCCAAACAGCGCGATGATGACCATAGCCGCCACCGGGAATAGTGGAATCAGGCCGGCAAATATTTCAGCCCGTTGGTCAAGGGTTAACTGTTGAATCAATTGGAACACTTCAAACTCCGGAATATCCCTCAAATTCAGGAACCGCGGTCAAACCACCGCGTTCCCGGAAAAACGCAAAGGCGTCCTACCCCTGCATGTCGGACCACGCATCCACATTGAGCGTCTGCCGCCGGCGAAACAACATCACCACCAGGCCCAGTGCCAGCGAAGCCTCCGCCGCCGCCACCGTCAGCAGAAAAATAACGAATGATTGCCCGTCCGCGTTATGGTAGTAGCGGCTGAAGGCAATGAGGTTAATCGCCACACCCTGAAACATGATTTCCGTAGAAAGGAAAATTATGATCATATTGCGGCGGGCCATGAAGCCGACCAGTCCGATGGCAAAAAGCACCGCCCCCAGAGCGAGATACCGCACCAGCACCGGATCGGAAAAAGAACTTGTTGCGTGTGTGATCATCATGAGTTTGTCACCGGATTATTCGGCCGGCATATCTCCCAAACCAAGCATACGGGCATGTGGGGCGTTCTTGCGGGCAATCACCACAGCACCCACCAGCGAGATTGTCATTAAAACGCCCGCCAACTCCAGGGGCAGTGTATAGCGGGAATACAGATTTTTCCCCAACGCCGCCAGCCCGCCCCAATGCGCAGAATGTACGGCAACTCCCGACGAGCTGGCCGCGATAAACCCGTTTGGCGAATGGGTAAACAGTGTTTCAAGAACCGTACCCAGAAGCAGAAAACTCATCAATACGGCCACGAGCGGATCGGCACTGATGCGGTCATAATCAACAGCCGCGGCGGCCGCCCCGGCCGGACTGGCCAGCATGATGACAAATACATACGTTACAAGAATGGCCCCGGCGTAAATAATGATCAGCACAACCGCTATAAACTCGGCCATCAGAAGCACAAACAGGCCGGCGATTGCCAGCGTCATGATGACGAAATAAAGTGCGGAATATATGGGCTTGGGGTGGCCTATCACGCCGACGGCTGAAGCAATGGCAAGCAGGGCAAAGGCATAAAAGAACACGCCTGGCCCGGCGTTATTGGGCGCGGGAAAATGAATCGCCGCCCAATGCGTCAGATAACTTAGGCCCGATCCAAGGGCCAATACGCCAATCAGCGCACCGAGCTTCACCAGCCAGCCCTGCCCGCGGGGCATCATCAAATACAACGCAATGGCACCACACGCAGTTGCAATAATCAGCGGGAAATCCATAATTCACAATCCGATGCAATCAACATCATCAAACCACCGCCTCAAGCAACCCGCACACTTCAAAACCTGTCGCTTTGAAGTCCGGGGCTTGCTACGGTGCATCCCGGCGGCACGGCACCCAAACAACCTTCGCGCCGCCCGCGAAGCAAAGAATTATGGCGCTGTATGCGGGAATTGCAAGCCACCCGACCCGTCACCACTCATTTTTCTTATTTTTTCGGCACTTGAATTTACAAATATGCCATTGCTGCTGCGGTTCTGGTACAATATATCCATGGCTAAACGCAGGCTTCCCCATCTTGATGTTTCGCGGATTGGCGACGACAAGGCGTTGGCGATTGCCGCATACGGGGAATCCGTCTCGGCCTATCGTTATATTGTGCTGGCGGAAAAATCCTCCGCGGATGCCATGCGAGAATCGCTTCAGGACATGGTGCGGCAGGAAAATGCGCAGCGAGAGGCTATTCAATTACTTTTAACGCAGATTTTTCCATCCGCCTGCTTTTTTCTCACCGGGGAGGATAAAAGCCTGGTGTGCGTCGGTCCACGCCTGGTCGATGCGCGTGACGACGCGCGGTTCGATGAAGCATTGCGCCTGATTGTGGCCAGTGAAAAGCGTTCCATCAGCTTTTACAGTCGCTATGCGCTTGTAGCGATAAATCCCCAGGTGAAAACGCTTTTTGAACGGCTTTATCGTGAAGGCCTGCAGCGGATTACCGTGCTGCGGCAATTATTTTACAATGCGGGTAAACCTATTACGGAAGCGTGTCCCATACAATGAAAATGGCGATTTTTTTCCCGCTATCGGAAAATTCGAATACGTCGTAAAATACGATCCAGATTTGCGTTGCGTTGTTTTTTTTGTTCATTGGGTTTTCTGTCCGTGGCAGAGCTTTTTTTATATGTGTTGCAGGGGCCTGACAAAGGTCGGCAATTTGACTTCAGCGCCAACGAGCCGGTCTTGCTGGGGCGGGCCAGCGAACAGGTGCCTCTGGCGGATCTGACCGTATCCCGCCAGCACGCGCGGTTGGAATGGAGTGATAACTCCTGGGTGCTTTTTGATGCGGGCGGGGCGAACGGGGTATTTGTTAACGGCGTGCGCATCAATAAATCTTCCAAACTCAAGGTGGGAGATCAGATTCGTCTGGGTTCGACACTGATGGTCTTCGGGGCACCGGTGCACAGTGTGAACCTGGCTTCCAGCGATGAAGTCGATGCCGCGCCCGAGGGCAATCCCGGTGATTCGTCCATTATCAGTACGGTGCCAAGCAGCGATGATTCGGTGATTCTCGCGGCACCGGAACCTTCCCAGGTGGCCATGGCCCACTTTCGCGTGTTGTTACAGATTTCCAGCGCAATTGCCAGTGTGTTTGATCAGCAGCAACTGCTCAATAAGGTCATGGACCTGGTGTTTGAGCAATTGCGGGCTGACCGCGGGTTTATCGGGCTGCTGAATCAGGATTCCGGGCAGGTCGTGCCGGTCGTGGTGCGCTATCGTGATGACGATCAGGTTGGAAAAATTGCGGTCAGCCAAACCATTATTCGCCATGTGTTGGCAAAAAATGAGGGCGTACTTTCCAGCAACGCCATGACCGATCAACGGTTTCTCAAAGGAAAATCCGTTCATAATATGGCCATTCGCAGCGCCATTTGCGTGCCGATTAAAGGCCGCGAAAAACAACTCGGCGTTTTGCACATTGATTCCAGCGTGGCCAATTATTCCTATACGCCAGATCAGTTGCGACTGTTGACCGCCATTGGACTGCAAACCGGTCTGGCGATCGAAATCGCCCAGCTTTACCATGAAAATGTGCAGCAGGAACGTTTGGCAGCCACCGGCCAGACTGTGGCATCATTATCGCATTCAATTAAAAATATTCTCCAAGGTATGCGTGGGGGTGCCGATGTTGTCGATATGGGGCTGAAAAACAATGATATTCCTCAAATCAGCATGGGGTGGGGAATTCTGCAGCGCAATCTGGATAAAGTGCAGGCCCTGACCATGAACATGCTCGCCTACAGCAAGCCGCGCACTCCCAGCTTTGAATTAACCAATCTGGCTTATGTGCTGGGCGAATGTCTGGAACTTATGACCACTCAGGCGCATGACAAGAAAGTCACGCTGCTGACGGAAATAAATAAAGATCAGCCCCCCGTTCCGGCGGATGCCGATGGCATCCATCAAGCGGTTTTGAATCTGCTTACCAACGCTCTGGACGCGGTGGAATCTGGCCGTGGCGTTATCACACTTACCAGCGATGTGGACGCCGCGGGACAAAATGCAATTATTGAAGTTCAGGACAATGGCGTAGGTATTTCCCCGCAAAACCTGCAGCGGATATTCCAACCCTTCTATTCCACCAAAGGCCAGAAAGGCACCGGCCTGGGATTGGCTGTGACCAAGAAAATCGTGGAAGAACACGGCGGAAAAATCGAAGCCACATCGCGCGTTGGCGGCGGCACAACCTTCCGCATAACTCTGCCGTTGAATAATAAAAAACTCACCGATTCCGATGGCACCATGAGCCCCCGGCGATAATTCAACGATTTCACCCCATGAACGCGCCCCGGCCATCCGGCAATTCATCATACCCAGGCATCGCGACAAATAACATGAACAATTTACCTGTCCTTTGGCCCAACCATCGGCTTGATGGCTACGCCGATGCCGCCGGGAATCGGCAAATTGTGAAAACGAAATGGGATATGCACACGAATGAAGCGTGTATAAACTCTGGCCCATGCCCAAACAGGTAAACCGCCGCGGACATGGACCTGATAGCTCCAGCCCAATCCATTGGCCCTTTTGCCGACACGGCAGGAAAGGTGCCGCCCGGATTTGCTTTGGAGCCCCAGTACGCCTCCGATATTGGGCGTGTACCCAAACGATTTGCTCTGTGGCAGCGACTGTATGAAAAACACTGTCATCGGCAGACTGGCCGCATTGGCGTCAGGTGTAACGGTAACGTGAATGGTGCAGCGGTCAAGACTGGAATTTAACGGATTTTCAACAACTCCGGTGCGGTTGCCCCAACTGATGACTAAGCCATCGGCCCGTATTACCGCGTGGCCCGAATCCAGATTCCCGATGCGTCCGATGCGCGGCGCGACCGCTAATATTATGGGTAATTCACCGCGAAGCGTGCGGATCGTCGTGCTTTTGCCGCGCGGCCATATTAGATCGGGGCCAAACGAAAATTCATATTTCGTTCCGGAAAAGGAATGTTGCAAGTCACAACAGGATACTTTCACACTTATTATGCGTCTGGCATGACGGTACCGCAATAAAACTGCCCAGCAACGAATTCTGGTGAACCAATCTTTGCGGGTGTCGATCAGTCTGGTTCCACAGGGCCGGCGGACTTTGCTGACGAAAGATTCCGGCCAACCGTTTTGCCGGTCAGCGCCGGCGAGACGGTATCGTGACATTGCTTAGCGCAACCGACTTTTTTCGTGAGGCGTCATTTTTGCGGGGTGTTGCGCTGCCAAGCTGATCGACGGGGAATCCCGCTTTAAGAGCGTGCAAGAGTATCTTCGCACAGGCTTCGGCATCCGACTCCGCTTCATGGTGATTCAGTGGAATCTTCAGATATTGGCATACCGTATCCAAGCTGTGGCGCGGCAATTGCGGCCAGACGCTTCGAGCCAGTTGTACCGTACATGCAAATGTATATGGTGCCGGCTCAATGCCATAATAGCCGCAGCACGACATCAGAACACCACGATCAAACGTTGCATTGTGCGCGGCCAGCAACGGTGTGGCATCGCAGCACTTCTTTAGCCGGGGCCATAACTGCTGAAATGTTTTGGCATCCCGCACAGCATGAGGCGTTATGCCGTGAATATAGCTGAACATGAAATCTCCCGGCGGCGGTTTAATGAGCGTGCTGAATCGCTCAACGACCTTACCGTTCTTCACCCGCACCAATGCGACGGCGCAGGCACTATGCCGATTCTGGTTGGCAGTTTCAAAATCAATAGCGGTAAATTCCATTGGATGCCTCCATGCGATATTCATCAATCCGTTACATCAGTTCACTGTCTCCGGGAACAAGCCCTATGTTACCCCGCCGAAGAGGTATCTTCCAATGCGCTGACCAATTTTTCACACCTTGGTGCCCGCATAAGGTTCCATCCGCCAGGCCATCAGCCAATGCTTTGATGAACTGCGAACCACGCATCTCGTGCTCTGTGACGCCACATTTTCAGACGTATAAAAATGTCTCATTGCTGGCCGCACGAATGCCCTGTTGCATAATTATGGGTGCAACAGAGCACTGGCGAACCGGACGATGTCTGGTTAACATTGTGGCCATGAACATTACACATGAAATATTCGGGCATACCAAAGAAGCGCAACCGGTGGATATTTTCACCCTTACCAGCCCGGCCGGACTGACACTTAAAATTTGCTCTTATGGGGCCACAATCACAGAACTGCATACGCCGGATCGCAAGGGGGACACGGCGGATGTCACCTTGGGCTTCGCGCAGCTTGGGCCGTATCTGGGGGAACATCCATTTCTGGGCTGCGTCGTTGGTCGCGTTGCCAATCGCATTGCCAATGCTCGGTTCAGGCTGCAAAAAAAAGATTATCAACTCCATGCCACTAATTCCGGACACAGTCTGCATGGTGGCAAGGTTGGATTGTCGCGTAGAGTCTGGAAGTCCCAGCAGATCAAAGTCAACGGCGTTCCCGCGGTGGAATTCAGTTATCACAGTCCGGACATGGAAGAGGGCTATCCCGGAACTGTGGACTTCAAAGCAATTTATTTCATGCCGGACAACCATGCCATTCGTCTGGTCATGGAAGCTCGCACAGATTATCCCACGCCCATTAATCTTACCAATCATGCTTATTTTAATCTGCATGGCGCGGGAAATGGCGACATTCTGGATCATGAACTGACCATTCACGCTGATCATTACACGCCCGTGGATTCATCACTGATTCCGACGGGTGAAATCCTCGGCGTCCATGGCACGCCGCTGGACTTTACCCGCCCTACCCTCATTGGATCCAGAATTGCCCAAGTACCCGGCGGATACGACCACAATTTTGTTTTGCGCTCCACTGACGATCCTCTCCACCCGGCGGCACGCGTCACGGATGTAACCAGCGGACGCGCCATGGAACTATGGACGACGCAACCCGGTGTACAGCTTTATACCGGTAATTTTCTTAACGGCAGCGTCACCGGGATCGGCGGCGCTTATCAGAAACATGGCGCTTTGTGTCTGGAAACCCAGCACTTTCCAAATTCCGTGCACCATAGCCATTTTCCATCAATTATTCTCCACCCGGGCCAGCACTACCATCATATTGCGGAGTATCGGTTCCCCAAGCCGGTATGACATGAACCCGGATTATGCCGGCGAAACACCATTCAAACAATAATCGGGTATGATTTCCCGCGATGATCCAACAGTTTTTTTCACATTGGTATACAGTTTTTCCAGCGCTTCTTTGGAGCACAGCATTGCTGATTGCGCTATGGGGCGCGCGGGTGGCGCAATTCTTTAATTTGCGGATGCCTCGCGTGGTCGAGCAGCCTCTGGCGGATAAATTCCCCATGGTTGCGGTGATCGCACCGATCAAAGGCATCGACGCCCAGACACCTGAAAATATCGCCGCCCTGCTGAATCAGGATTATCCCAATTATCGCGTGATTTTTACCGTTCAATCTCTGGACGATCCGGTGTGCGCCGTGATTCGCGCGGCACAGGAAAAGGCCACGCTAAAGCGTATGGATCTGGTCGTCGCCGGCCGGGCAACGGTTCGTGGACAGAAAATTCACAATCAACTTGCGGCGGTCGACCGCACCACGCCGGATGATACCATTCTGGCCTTCATGGATGCGGATGCGCATCCCGCACCAAACTGGCTGCATGCCCTGGTTTCCATGCTTAATTCCTATCACATTGGCGCTACCACCGGCTACCGGTTTTATGTGCCTAGTAATGCGCACCCGGCAAATTCCATTGTATGTGTGCTCAATGCCATCGTCGGCACACTCATGGGCCCTTACCGTCGAACCGTGGCGTGGGGCGGATCCATGGCCATCCGGCGGATGGATTTCTTCGAATTCGGTGTATATGACGCCTGGCAGGGGGCCTTGAGTGATGATTATGTATTGACCTGGTGCGTAAAAAAGAAGGCCCATACCAGAATTCATTTTGTCCCCCAGTGCCTTGTCGCAACACCGGCCGCATTTGACTGGCCGAAAGCCTGGGAGTTTGCCGTACGACAGTACCGCATCACACGCGTATGTGCCGGACGGCTGTGGCTGACCGGATTGGCCGGCGCTATATTATATCTTTCCGCACTGATCTCATCTCCAATCGCCGCCATTATGCTGGCTCGCGTCGGCAGCAACTGGTGGATAGCACCGGCGGTTGCTTTCATTGGCATATACAGCCTGTCCATTTATCGCGGATGGATGGTGCTAAATGCCGCCCGACGTTTATTACCCGATCATGCCGTGGCAATTAATCAGGCCAGATTCTGGTTCACATTGGGTATGCCCGCGGTACATGTTGTCAACACCACCTTCTTATTGGCAGCGGCGGTCGGCCGAACCATTACCTGGCGCGGCATCCGATATCGGATGCAATCCCGCACCAAAACCATGGTGTTGCCGGATTGAAGTTGGCAAGCGATTGATTTGAAATACGATCTGTGACATTTCCGGGGTCTGATTTACGATCGGGCCAAGGCCCAAATCTCCACCAGGGCACTGTCTTTGCAAATCTTGAAGCTAAAAACTGAATTTTCTGTCGCAATTATTGTTTTGGCAACGGCAAATTCAACGCGGAATTGACCTTTAGGGCCTGCTGGGCACTGGCTTCGGCGGCCTTGAGAGCAGCCGCTCGCACCGCCGAATTATCGGAAATCCCCGCCACTGACAGGTCAATGTTGTATTGCATCGCTGGAACAATCCATTGCAAAGATGAAGCCCCCTCTGAATATAACGTCTGCGCCTGCTTTAAGGCACCCGTGGCATTCATATTGAATTCCATCATGGCCTGCTTACGGAAGCTCTCAATGACAGCGCCTGCCGGTGGCCGCAAGGGAGACGTTTCACTCACGACGGAAAAAATCTGCCGACCCGCACGCGCCGCACCGAGTTGAAGCTGCGCCCCATACATCCGCATGGCGGCAATTTGTCCCGACTTAAGTGCCGCGGCGGCACGATAAACCTCCAACACGCATTCCGGAGCGCGATTCTGATTGGCGACCACCAGCGGATCACCCGGTTTACTGCCGGATGCAATAAGACTCTGCGCATAGGCGCTGGAGCGGCGCTGTTCATTAAGCGCCGAGGTAAGATCAAGGGCTGCCTGATCCGTCAATTTTTGTGCCGCAGTCGCTTGTTTGTCAATTGTTTTCAGGAGTTTATTAATGGTTGCAGCACGTCCCGCCGCCGATGTCAAAGAATGGCCCGCCATTCCATCAACCAGAACGGTAACACCAGCCTTGTGCGCGGCAATCTGAGCGCGATCACTGCGAGCCAGTTCCGCCGCCGATTTTTGCGCCTGCCGCAGTGCCGAAACCTGATCGGCCCATCGTACACGTTGACTTTCCGCAGACTTCACAGCCATCTGCGCAAACTGATATTGCACCTGCAATATATTCACTTTTTGATTGGCGGCGGCGGCACGATTCAGAAAACCCGCACCGCGTTTGAAATCCGCCAACGTAGCGGGTGTCACCGTCACGGTACCTTCCGCCTGCAAAGCCATCCCCTTTACTACCAAAGCCTTTGCGATTTTTTGATAATGCGCCAACGTCCCGGCGAGCGCCTGCCGCTTCTTTTGGGCCTCCGCCACCACGGCCACCGCCGATTGGTACATCTCCTGAGCATGTTGCAATTGCTGATCATAAAGATGCAGATAAAGATTCTGCTGCTTTTTCAAAAATGCCATTTTCCCGGCAACCCGCCCGACTTGCGCGGCGGTTGCATCCATCGACAACACCTGATTCTGCAGCGCCATCAGAGCGCTGGACAATTGGTCTATATTCACTTGGGCCGCCGCGAGACCAATCAATCCGCGCTGCATTTCCAGCAATCCTTTATATTGAAAAGTCAGTTCCGAGTTGCTCAAGGCATTGGAAACCGTGGCATAGGCGTGCCGCAAATCCCTGCTTTCCGAAGGCGACTGAAGATATGCCCCCGGGTTGCCTTTGGCGGCATCTTTGTCCGCAATCAGCTGTCCGGGACTTAACGGCGCACTGATGGTAATCGGAAAATTAGCCTTGGGATGATACATACCCGCGTGCGCCAGGAGTATGGACGCCCGGCTCGTTGCCGCTTGCGCCTGCACATCCGCCTGATGGGAGGCCGATGCACCGCAGCCCGTTAGCGCAGCGGTTACGGCAAATGCGGCGGCCATTCCGATGGCCCGCGCCGCAAAGCGCCATCGGGCAGCGCCTCCGCTTATAAGCCATTGCGTCTCCGAAGCCTTAAGAACGGGCTGTTGTATTCTAGAAATCACGTCAACTCCTGCCGTAGCTCAACCGCCACACTTTCGAAAATCAACTGTTTTTGTACCACCACTACGCCCCGGCGTCAACTAAAAAGCGGCATTCCCGAACCGTGATCCGGGAATCGTCACCTTGATAAGCTTCCAATGTCCGCCATGGGCTTGGAATTCCAGCACCCGTAGGGCTTGCAAACCCGAAAATCTCGCATTTACGGTAACAAATAATATGGTATTGACCCCCTGGTGGCGTGGCGTAATGGAGACTCGGCCGGCCTTGTTAACCAGAGACTTCGGCAATACCATGTCCCATGGTTTGATCGGTATTACCCCATCTGCCAGATCAGCCATAACGCACTTGGTCCCCGCGTTGAGCAGGAGATCCACTTGCAGCCGGGCGATTGTGGTATTGGTGAATTTGAGTTGATAGTAAAATACCTCCGCCAGCACCACAAAACATGCTGCCACCAAGGCTATCATGGCCACCGCAGTAATGATTGCAAAACCGCGCGGGCAGTGCCGGTGCGTTCTGGTGTGCGGAGCAGACGTATTGATTGGCCTCATGGCTCACCCGTCTTTCCCACGTTAGCGCGGGCCAGCGGAGAATCCAGCGTTTGGATAACGCGCTGTTTACCATTCCACCAGCCGATATTAACGTAATCATTGGGAGATTGTGCAAAATAAACATTCGGCAGCAGCGCGGGCCAATATTGCGGTCGCGGCGATTTATTGCCATTCCGGCACATGCGCGTTACGGTGCCATTGGCATTGGCCGACCAGATAATCATCCGCTTTTGTCCAAATCGGCAAATCAACCCATGCGATCCCTGTAATCGCACTTTTACCGAGGTGGCCACATCCTGCCGCAATTCCCGGATAAGCTGTTGTCGCTGGTACAAATGTGCCGCCCGCATATCAGCGTTGCTGAATGTGTGCAGGCACAAAACAAACAGTTGCCCGGCCATTAAGAGAAACACCGCCATCAGCGGTAAGGCCGCTACAACTTCAAAAAGACTGAATCCCTTACGCCGTGCATGTTGAGCATTACGCCATCTCATTGCGCACCTCCCCTTCCGGATGATACTAACCCGTAAAGCTGCGGTCCGTTCACCCCTTTCGCGGGGCGAATGACCGCCCAATGAAATCCACTGGGAACTCCTGGCGACATAGGGTATTGCGTTCCTGCGGTATGGATAATCCAGCGATGGCTGTGCGCCAGCAAATGGCCGTTCGGCAACGCCAACAAAGTGCTTTGCTCCGCTCTGGCCTCAGACCGAATGATCGTCAAATGTGTTGCCGCCCGATTAGCCTCAAATAACACATGCGCAAAAACTGATCCGACCACCAATATCATAAAAATACCGATGGTCAAATCAAGAAGATAGAAACCGCGGGTCAATCGCATTATCCACCCCCTGTGGCTTCCGCCATCGACATCATGTGCGTGTAAGGAATATAAAGCGCCAACGCCACCAGCAATACGGCGAGACCCACCAAGAGCACGGATCCCGGAATGGCAAGTGCCCCTATAATTCGGCGAAGACGCATCAATCGCATGCGATAATAACGTGATCCGAGCATAAGGGATGCCGCCAACGTCGCATCCGAACTGCCCAGCGCCAGCCGCAATAATTTGGGAAATCCCGACTCCTCCGCGGCTCGCATAAATGGAACGCCTGCGATCAGCCGTTTTCGCCATGCGGCCAACCGGCGACGAGCCGTGCAGCTTCCAGCCGCTTGTAAGGCGGCATCGGCCAATTCCGGCAACGCCAAGCCCGCGGCAACGCCTGTGGCCAACACATCCGAGACATCCGCCCAGCACCGCCAGCGGATCAGAGAACCAACTACCGGCATACGCCAAAGCACGGCATCGCGCAACCTGCGCGTCAGGCGTTCGTGCCGAAAGAATGGATGAATTGTGCGCCGCAGGAATACCGCCCAAACGATTGTAAAGAGCACTAACAGAAATGGCGACATGAACATCACGACGCGATCCGCGGGATCAAAGAGCGGCGGGTACCAATCGTTTGCTGGCGACGACGGTGCCAGGCCACGAAGGGCTTTAGTTATGACGTCCGAACTCTTGCGGATAAAACCCGCCCAATCAAGCGGCCCCGCACCGACGCCATACGCGACCAGCCAGTGGCGGAACATATGAAAGTCACAAACCGCAACGAACATCACGGCGAACACCATGACCAGTAGAACCATCAGCAGATATACGCCGTAAGCGGAATCAACGTCATTAAGGTACGGCCACGTTGTTTTACGGCGGCTGATCCTTGCAAGTTCCGGCAGCAAACGCATTGATCGATCCGCCACCGCCAGGGCCGCCAGATCCTCCCGGCGGACCTCCGGCACGGACGATCCGAGGGCCTCGGAAAAGGGAATTCCCCGTTTTAACGCCTCGGCCAGTATCGTCATGCGGATGCCCAGCATCCCTGACTCCGCCTGTCCCGCAATGCCCAGGCTGTCTGCAAGAGGGTGATTGAGCCGCATTATTTCATAAAGTTTTCGCAGCACGATGTCCGCCCTGCGCCGGAGAACAAAATAACGGGCCAGCATGAGCACCGGCAGGACCATGAGCACTGGTACGCCAATGCGCCATGGAATAAGCAATATTCCGGCGAGAACCAACCACACCGGCAACCAACTGCTTAATGATGCAAATACCTCGCGTCCGGAACGCCGACGTTCCATGCGGCGGAACTCAAACTTTACTCGAAAATTCTTAAGCCATGGCTGCATGAGTTGATCGCCTTACTGGTAAGCCCATATACTGCGGAAGAGATCAAACAACGGCGTCGCCATGCCATAGATCACCCCGAACATCACAATGCCAATGATCACCAGAACCACCGGCGCAATGACTGCGGGCAGGATAGCCAAGCGGCTTTCCGCCTGACGGCGATAGCTTTCCGCCAGCGTTGCCAGCGTATCGGGCAGATTATGGGCGGCGATGCCACTCTGAATCGTCGCGGCCACCGTAGCTGGAAGCATGCGACCAGGTACCGCAGAAGTTACTGGCACTCCTCGGCTTACCGCCTCGGCAATCCGTCGGGCATCCATGCCAATGGCCGGCGACGATGTAATTGCGCCGGCGAGTTTTATTGCTTCAGGAAGATCCATCCCGCTGGCTACTCCAATTTTCAATCCATCGCACCAGCGCGCCACCAGGCCGGCTCGCACCGCCGGGCCGATCAACGGTAAGCGCCGCGCCAGCCAGTCCCGTATGTTCAATCCTGCGGGCCGGTGCCGCAACATGGGCCAGAGCGCCAGCATAAGCACGACTATTGCCGCCAAGGTAATGGCGATGAAAGGCGTATGCACGCCGCAAAATATGACCGCCCGCGTCAACACGGGCAGCCCCTGCTGTTGAGGATTGAATCCAAACACGTGTCGCTGGCTGGACATCCATTGAGCTGCAAAGCGCTGATAACGCGGAAAAATTTCCAGCCCCATGAACGTCAAGACGCCTAACAGCGCTACCACCAAACACGCCGGATAGGCCAGGGCACTGACCAGCGCTTCATTGAGTTTTCCACGCAAGTCCAGATGATTGCCCAAATTCACCAGCACATCGGAAAGATTATTGGTGCGAATACCCGCATCCAGCAAGCGTGCATAATCGGGTGGAAATTCATGACGGTGTTTTTCCACGGCTTGCGGCAACGTCAGGCCCGCCTGCAAATCCGCACTGATATGCGATAACACGCTTACCCGCCGCCCACGCGGTGCGTCGGCTGCCAATAATTGCAGCCCTGTTTCCAGAGGCAAGCCAGACTTGATCAACAGGGCCAATTGCTGATTAAAGCTCTTAAAATCCTCGGCTCCCAGTGGCCGCGTGCGCGTCGGTGCCCCTGCGGGCCAGAGTTCCAGCACTTTGAGTTGCAATGCCTCCAGTGCGGAGATCGCGGCGGCTTGATCCGCCGCATTAAGAGTGCCGGAAAGCTCCCGCCCGGACGCCAATTGTGCCCGATATCCAAAACTGCCATCCATGATTCACTCCTTGGGTCCCAGTACCCGATCCACTTCCGCCTGATCGGTGATACCGCGTGTCATTAAATCCCGCGCGGCATCATACAATGTGCGATAGGTCGATGATTTTTTTTGCATGGCCGCTTCGAGACTGGCCGTATCGCTTTGATCCAGCAATGCGCCACGCAACGATTGATCCATTCGTACAAACTGCGCAATGGGTAGACGACCGGAATATCCGGTGTCGGATTTTTTCCGTACGAGTCGCTGATTTAATATGCCAAACAAACTGCTGGTAATCTGATAACGCTGTATCCCCATTTCCAGCATGCGGCTTATGGCACCCGCCGGTGATCCGGCGTGCATGGTGCACACCAGGCGGTGGCCCGTCAGCGCAGCCTGCACGACCAGTGAAGCGGTAGCGTTATCGCGAATTTCACCGATGGACAACACCTGCGGGTCTTGCCGCAACATGCTGCGCAAAGCGCGTTGATAATCCAATTCCCCAAAGGGACTGACTTCAATTTGCGTTACACCCGGGATGCCGCGTTCAATGGGGTCTTCCAGAGACACTATGCTAATGCCGCTGTGCGTGCGGGCCAGATGATCCAGCAACGCATAAATGGTCGTGGTTTTACCCGCCCCCGCCGGCCCAATAACCGCCAACAGGCCGCAATCACTGCGACAGAATTCCATGAGAAAATCCAGCGTATCGCGCGGCAAAAATAAATCTGAAAGTTGATGCGGCGCAAAAAACTCCGCCGGCATGCGCACGACCGCCCGCAGGCCATGGAGGGTGGGAATCACCGACAATCGCACTTCCAGCCGGTGTGGCGAATCGATGCTCATGCGACCTTCCTGCGGAATGTCGCGACGATAGGTCAGAAGGTGCCCCATGACCATGAGCCGATTAACAATGGACTCCCCGGTTGGAGTCGGCAATCGTTCAATGGTTTCCAGCAGGCCATCCACGCGAAAGCGAATTTGAAAACCTTCGGCAACCGGTTCAACGTAAATATCCGAAGCCCGGCGATCCAACGCCCGGGCAATAACAGAATCCACCGCGGGACGCACATCAGGAAAAGCTGTCGCGGATGGTTTCATACCACACATCCTGAATTTTAAGGATCGGCGAATTGCCCATCTTATATAACACCGCATTTAGGAGAATGCAAGATTTTTTCACATAATCCTAAAAAATCAGCTATAATGTATGAAGGCAATAAGAGAGACGTGTGGAGAATGCGGCGTTGCGGTGTGCCGACACTGCGGGAAGTGAGCCTGAAAAGCTTGGCGTGGGGCCACTGCTTTTCTATGGAATATCTCGAAAGTTAAATTGAGATTCTTCGGTGCATAGCCCGTTGGGCAACGCCGGAGAATAGCATCAATGCTTAGACCTGCAAGGAGATCATGCAATGGCCAAGAAAATAGACACTGAAAACCCGCTTTATCTTGTGGTGACCGATACGACTAATCTGCTGCAGAATTGCCGCGGCAAACCTATCAATGCCTGGCTGGAGCGGTTTGACCGCTCGGTGGAGGTTCAATTGATTCAGAGCCGGGAGCAAAAGAAAGTGACCTTTGAGCCTTATGACGGCGGGGAAAAGGACAAGGGCCTGAGAATCAGCCCGGCGGATGCCGACTTCTGGACCAGTCTGGTCAACGGAGCCAGTGCCAATGATCGGCGTCGCTTTCAGATCAGTTGCCGATTTACCAGTTGAAGGAATTTTCAGGATTAACCGCGCTGCGGCTGGAAATAACTGGCATCAACCGCCGTTGATCCCACGGGGTGTGCGCCCCATGAAAAAGCGCTTGGCTTCACCGATAAGATAAAACGACCCGGTAACCGTTACCAGATCTTCCCGTGAAATCGCGCGGGTTGCAATATCCATGGCGTCGGAAAAAGTTTCGACGGCCTGGGCCATTTTTCCAAAACGATCCACATACCGCGATGATAATTCGTTCGGGCTGGCGCTCTTGGGATTGTTGTTCGAGCGGGTAAAAATCACTTTGTCCGCGCCCAGGGATACCTGCTCCAACATCCCGTCAATGTCTTTATCACAGTTACAGCCAAATATCACAACCATACTGTCATACGCGATATGCTGGCTGATGCCGCGGAACAGCGCCTTGACCGAAGCGGCATTATGCGCGCCGTCAATAATAACCCGCGGGTCATGCCACACGGTTTCAATGCGTCCGGGCAGCTTTACTTCCTGCAACCCCGCTACGGCCTTGGCGTCACTGAACTGTAATCCGCGCGCCTTGAGTTTATCCAGTATCGCCAGAGCCAAGCCGCAATTGACCGCCTGATGTTCGCCGATTAACGGCACGGTCAGATGTTCAAAATGCGACCGTTCCGTGTTCAACGACACCCGCACATGCGGGCCGGCGGGCCGCGTAATTTCAAAGCGATGGCTGAATTCAATATCGGTTCCGACAAATTCCAGCGGTGCATGAACCTGCGTAGCCACACGTTCCAGAACCGTCATGACTTCCGGGTCCTGCAGGCAGGACAATGCCGGCACATCTTTCTTGAAGATTCCGGCTTTTTCTTCCGCGATTTTAGCCAGCGTGTTACCTAAAATCGCCATGTGATCATAGCTGATGCTGGTAATGGCGGTTACTTCCGGCGTGATGACATTCGTGGAATCCAGCCTTCCGCCCAGACCGGTTTCAATGACGGCAATGTCAACATGTTCATCCGCAAAATGACAGAACCCCATGGCGGTGAGAATTTCAAAATACGTCGGTTTATTGGCACCGAGTTTTTTCATCGCCGCTTCAACGCGTTTGATGATAAGAGCGAACTGATCTTCAGTTATATACTGTCCATTGATACAAATGCGTTCGCGCATATCCAGCAGGTGCGGGCTGGTGTACAGCCCGACTTTGAATCCCGCGCTTTGCAGCATTGCCGCCAGCATGTGGCAGGTGCTGCCTTTACCCTTAGTGCCGGCAATATGAACGGTTTTATAATTCCGATGGGGGTTGCCCAGCCCCTCCAGGAGTTGCCGCATTCGGTCCAGACTGAACGTCGTGGTATTATATCGAACCACTCGCATACGTTCATAGTCGGTATGGCTCATCAAAAATTCAACGGCCTTTTTATAGGCTCTGTTTTTCACGGGAGCCACCACGACCGGTTTCACTTCAACCACAGGCGCGACATGAACTTTGCGCCGCCGGTTCTTCCCTTTGGCCAATGCCCCGGCGACGTTCTTGCCGGTGCCGACACGAGAACCCTTCCCATGGGATCGTTTGCGCGACCGTTCCGATAATTTGCGTTTCCTCGCGGTAATCATAATAGCCAACATATCAGAAATATTGCTATTTTACAATCATTTCGATATGAATATGTCAAAATGTCATAACATTACGTAAATATGAATTATATTTTCATGTTACATTATATTAATGACGTTTTTATATTATAAATAGACATATTGACGATTTATTTGAAATGTGCCACCATCAAAAGCATTAAGAATCGTTTTGAATAATCCAAATCACCGC
>JAJYGE010000347.1 GCA_021785155.1 Planctomycetota bacterium | reverse complement strand
TTCACCCAATCCGGTAACCGGATAATCTTTGCGCAACGGATTGGAGGTAAAACTATCCCAGGTCAGAATACGGCGCAGGTCCGGATGGCCGGTAAATTTAATGCCGAACATATCAAATGCCTCCCGCTCGAGCCATTCCGCCCCGGCATAAAGCGGCACGAGAGACGGAATAATTAATTGATCTTCATTGGCAAACACCCGCAGGATCAGGCGTGGCGAACATTTTTCGACACTGTTAAAAACATAAACCAGGCCGAAGCGTGGCTTATCCCAACCTGGATAATTCAGATAATCCACACACGTAATATCAGCCAGCATGTCATAACGTAAAGCCGCATCATCGCGTAAGAAAGCTACGACCTCCAGAAACGCTTCCCGCGGGACGGAAATCTGTACCTGTCCGCGAAATGTTGCGCCCTTCAGACCGAGATTCGGAAACTGTTCCTTCAACCGGATCGCCGCCGGATGATCAATTGCCATAACTATGAACTCCGTGGATGTTTACAATCACCAACACACGGGCCAGTATAGCCGCAGCGGATTTGATAATCCAGAACACGGGATTCTGATGTTGGAGGCCTTTCATGCGGCATGACGGCGATCCACGCTCGGGGGGAGTGGTCGGACCGAATGCGGCCATGGGCGAATGTTCCGGGTCATGTTGGGTGTAATCCGGCACATATCGGTTACTTTTCCGCATCGGCGAGATAATCCTGAAGAATCTGCGCGGCGGCGATGGCGTCGATTCGGCGACGCTTCTGCATGCGGGTGTATTGACCCGCAATGCGTGATTCGGCCGCAAAGGTGCTGAGTCGTTCGTCCACGGGCACTATTTTCTTTCCGGTGGCCGCTTCCAGGAGCGTTATGATATTTTCCGTTAACCGCACGCGCGGACCGGGCGTACCATCCATATTTAACGGTAGTCCGCATATCAGTATGTCAATGCGCTCTTCTTTAACAATCCGCGCAATAGTGGCCACCAGTTGACATGGGGTAAGATTTTCAAGTACGTCAAACGGAGAAGCCAAACGCGTGTCCGTATCGGCAATAGCCAGACCGGTCCGCTTATCTCCAAAATCAATGGCCATGATTCGTTGTGACATAATGCTTCCAAATCTCGGCCGCACCGCATTACACGTATTGATCGGGATATTGCTTGTGAATTCCAGCCACCAGTTCTTTAATCTGTTCCGTCTTATTCGACGGGCATACCAGCGTGGCGGTAGGGGTATGAATGATTACCATATCTTTTACTCCGATGGCCGCCACCAGATGCTTTTGCTCTGAAACAGCCAGCACGCCGGAGCAATCCAGCATGGTCATTTCACAGCCGATGGCCCGGTTGCCCGCGTGATCCGCCGGTACCGTGGCGGCAACACTGTTCCAGTTTCCGACATCCAGCCACTTCACCGGCATAGGCACCATGGCGACGTGGCGCGCTTTTTCCAGCACGGCGTAGTCAATGCTGATTTTTGGAAGTGTGGGATAAATATCCGCCAAAATACGGGCGAAATCCGGTGTGCCCCACGCCGTGGCGATCCGGGTGACGCCCGCATAAGATTCCGGCAAGTGCATTCGCAGCTCATTAAGAATTCTCTGCGTTTTCCATACAAACATGCCGCTGTTCCAGAAAAAGCGGCCGGATTGAACGTATTGCCGGGCGACCGATTCCACCGGTTTTTCTTTGAACGCTGTAACATGGAAAGCGGATGTGTCCAGGCCCAAAGCCTCGCCTTGTTGAACATATCCGTAGCCGGTCGCCGCATAGGTGGGCTGAATGCCGAATGTCACCAGATAATCCGGATTTCGCTCCACGGTTTCAAAACCGGTGCGCAGGCAATTCTGAAAAACTCCCAACGGGTCAATAATATGATCCGCGGTGAGGATGGCCATGGTGGAATCCGGTTGCACGCGGGCCAATATGGCGGCGGAAAGAGCCACCGCATTGGCGGTATCACGTCCCATCGGCTCGCCGATGAGTTGGTTCGCCGGCAGCATGGCCAAGTCGGCGAGCACCTGATCGGCATAGCTGGCGGAGGTACACACATACACGCCGGCCGGTTCAATAAGTCCGCGCAGGCGGCCCACCGCAATGGACAATAGCGATTGGCCGCCAATAAAGCGCAGAAGTTGCTTGGGGCGCAAACGCGTGGACATCGGCCAAAGTCGCGTGCCGGAACCGCCGGCCATAATTACCGCAAAACGCATTTACCTGTTCCTTTTAGATGCCCGCATGAATGTTTCAGGCAATCGCCGGCCTCATGCGTCGGGCAGCCAGCGTCCCGGTGCGCCAGGACGTTTCGTGGCACACGACTTCCAGTCCGCGTGCCTTTTGCCGCTACACGTTATAATCGAAGTTGGTCATGGTATAAAATCATGAAACCGGTGGATGGTATGGCGACAGGCATGGCACGATATAAATGGTTGCTTTCATGGGCGGGAATTGCGGCGATATTGATCGGGGCAGGCGGCTTTTCCGGTGCTCACCCGGCGGAGCCTGCGAAACGTGACCGCATTACTCTGGCTACGCCGGTCATCAATGCGCAGAAGCATGAGTTCAAGATTCCCGCCGCATTTTGGAATGAACATCTTACCGATTGGCTGGATGTGGCCTTATGTGGCCGGCCAAGCAATTTTCTCCATGAAACCGTTTTGAGCATACAGACCACCCGCCATATTATGAAACAGGCGTTCACCGCCATCGGCTATCATTCGGCCACAAAATGGTCGCCGAATCTTACTGATTTCGGCACCATCCGCGGAGAGCCGGTGCTGATTCTGGTACGCTTCAAAATGCACGGCAGAGAGCAGACTTTTTTACTTGATGAATTAATCGAGTTTCGCGCCTGGCATGTTTCCGTCGGACCGTTTGGATGGCTGTATCTGGGCACGCATGATCCCTATCAGGTGGCGGCAGCCGGGGTGCCACCGCGCGGTGGACAACGTGTTGATTCGGCGGCCATTCTGGGCGATGATCCACAGGTGGCAATGCAATTCAGGGGTATTCAGCACGCCTCACAATCGTTGCTGGACTTTCCGCTTTGTTTTGACAATTGGATTTATCCCAACATCCGCTACCATCGAAATACCGTCGTGGTGCCGATGAAGGTTTTTAACAGCAATGGCAAAGTTCCGGCGACGTTGATATTCCGTCGTGTTTCGGAAGTCCAATATCTGGCGGCGGCGGCCAGGTATTGGCATGACCCACGTATGGTATCCTGCATTCAACAACTCATGCCGGTGGCCAAAATAATTGATTCAACCCGGCGGCGGCTGTGGGTACTGGTGAATCAAAAGCATCTGCCATGGACGCATTGGCGCGTGGAACGCTGTGTGGCGCACCTGCAATATGAATATTCGCGGCTGCAGTCAGCGTGGGTAACCTGGGATGTGGCCCATGCCCAATTTCGGGCGGCTGATAATCTCACGGCGGGGCAGGTGGCCGCACAGGCGAAATTATTTGCAGCGCATTTGCGTCAGGTGCAAGCGTGCGACCATCAACTTTGGCTGGCAACCCAGGCCTTCGATCAATTACAGACACTGGGAAAATCACCACCAGCCGGCGCGTCGGCAATGACCCGGCGGTTACGATCGGAAGAACTGGCGGCACGTTCGCGGGCGCTGTTGGACTCCAATCAACAGGACATGTTGTTCTGGGGGAAAAAAAAGCGGGGGCTGAAGCCTGATGATCCGCGAAAAATATGGATTCGGGATGTCGCGGCCCAGTACGCGCTGGCGCAAGCGCGGAAGGCCATGGGCGAGTCCGGGCTGGCGTATGCCGCGGCGATAAAATCCGGCCACGCGGCCACAGCGCAACGACAGTATCTGGCGGCCATTCTGACGGTTTCCCTGCGCCATGAGAAATTAGCGCTGGTGAACGTGGAGTTTCATATCATCAATGATCAGGGCTTCGCCAGCGCCCGACATATCCAGGCCTTGCAAAAGGAAAAGGCGGCAATTCAAAAACGCATGAACCGGATTCAAGTCCAGATCACCAAACTCGCGTCCCCCTAATACGGTGCGTGTGGACGCGTATTGATGTCTGATAATGCAATGGGGGATGCCGGCGCGATGGACGGGGCGTTGAGGTTACGTTGCGACGGATGCAGTCGTGAAATAATCCGCCGTACGTATGCGGGTGGATGCAGAGAATGAAGTGTGGCGCTGCCGCTGGCACCGGATTGTATCCACCAGCGAATCAGTTGAATCTGATTCGCGGTGAGCTGATGGTGGCGGTGTGGCGGCATGTGATGGCGATGCCAGAGCGGCAGTGATATCAGTTCGTAGAGTTTGCTTCGGTCGGGATCGTTGGGAATGACAACGGGTTTTCCATGGCTTCCATGGCGAAGCCAATAATATGAATCCAATCGCAGATGGCCCTTTTGCCGGTTGCGCCCGTGACAGCGTGTGCAATTGTCAGTAAAAATAGTTTGGATATATCGGCCATAAAAACTTCCGCCGTCCCTCATATTGACAATCGGTGTTATGCGAACGTCCTGCGTAAGGCGGATGTGCGGATTATGAAGTGAATGTATCGTCGGGTTGAGGGCCGCCACGGCGGCGTGGCGAGAGGAAAATTGGTGATCGGTTGCCGTCGAACTTAAAAGAGGTTTGAGAATCGGAGGCGCATATTTACTTAAATAGTGACTTCCAAAGGTCAGCGTTCCACCAAAATGGGCCGCGATGGTCATGACCACCAGCGCGGCCCCCAGCGTGGAATAATAGATGGCACCGACTTTTTTGTCTTTGAGCCACAAGAAAAGCAAAACAATGCTTAAGACCCCCACGGAAGTTCCCAGCCAGCGGTGCCAGAATAAAACACGGTGGCCATAGCCGCCGCCACTTGCCAGCAACCAGCCACAGGTAATTGTAATAATCGCCGCGATGGATAGCAGCACGAGTATGAAACCGCGCGCCGCCGTGATGTGCTGAAATCTTGAAGACAGACCGGTTAGTTCCAAAGCACCCAGCAATACCAGAAAGCCGATGGGCAGATGCACCAGAAGGGGATGAAAGTGGCCAAAAAACTTGATCCAATTGGTGGCCGCAAGGATGGTGAGCAATGGCGTCATATCGTAGATACCTTTGATGGTCAGATGGCACAGCGTCCGGCGTGCGATGCACGAAGGTGATGCCGTCCGCTGCGCTACACAGCAGCGAAAAAGCCGGCATCCATGCCCAGTGAAGGAGAATATAGCAGAGATAGATTAAGGGAGTATTAAAGCCAAAGTTGCGCCCGGCGGCAGGCTCGCAATGCGTCTTCATCACTGGCAGGCGACACCTGAATGCCTTATCTTTATCCACCGTGAATACATGGAGCGGATATGACCACACACATTGGATTGCTTGGATGCGGTACCGTTGGCGCGGCGGTGGCCGAGATGCTGCTTACCAAAAAAAAGTTATTGGCACAGCGCTCCGGACAGTCGCTGGCTCTGAAGCGTATTCTAGTTCGTGACGTGGCCAAGCCGCGTTCCGACACGATTCCCACGGCGCTTTATACCACCAACGCGGACGATATTCTCAACGATCCCGAAATACGGATCGTCGTTGAGGTCATGGGGGGGCTGGAGCCGGCTAAATCACTTTCCCTGCGCGCCATTAAAGCCGGAAAATTACTGGTTACCGCCAACAAACATCTTCTGGCCCTGCAAGGGGCGGAAATATTTCGAGCGGCGGCCAAAGCCAATTCATGCGTCTGCTTTGAAGCCTCCTGCGGAGGAGCTATTCCGATTGTATTAGCCCTGACCCGCGGGTTGGTGGCCAATGAGATCAAACAGGTCGTCGGTATTGTCAACGGGACGTGTAACTATATTTTGAGTGAAATGAGTGCCACCGGCAAAAGTTATGGAGTGGCCCTGGCGGAAGCACAATCTGCCGGTTACGCCGAGCCGGACCCCACTCTGGATGTAACCGGTGGTGACAGCGCGCATAAACTTGCGATTCTGGCCTCCTTGGCATTTGGCGTACATGTGCCGTTTGAGCGGATTCATGTCAGCGGTATTGATCACATTGATGATATGGATTTGCGTTTTGGCCGCGAATTGGGCTATGTATGCAAACTTCTGGCGATTGCGGAAAAGCATGGCCATGGTATTTCCCTGCGGGTTCATCCGGCATTTGTCGGCGAGAAGAACCTTCTGGCCAGCGTTAATGGCTCGTTTAATGCGATCGCGGTGGTCGGCCATGCCAGCGGCCAGACAATTTATTATGGCCGCGGCGCGGGCGGGCGGCCAACCGCCAGCGCGGTTATTGCGGATATTGTGGAAGCGGCTATGGGAACCGCGCCTCTGTTATTTAAACAATTGCCATTGCTTACCCGCCGTGCCACCACGGAGGTCGTACCGATGAAAGATGTCTCCTCCCGCCATTATTTGCGCATGATGGTGCATGATCGTCCCGGAATGTTACATCAGATCACGGGCCTGTTAGGCCGGCGCGGCATTTCGCTGGCGGCAATGGTGCAGCATGAAGCCCATGAGGATCAATTTGTGCCGCTGGTGATCATGACCCACGCGGCACCGGATGGAAAAGTTACTGAGGCGGTGGCTAAAATCGACCGCTTGCGTGGGATACGCAGTCATACCCGGCATATCCGGGTGATTGACCCGCCGCAGTGAACCGCAATCACCAATGCTCTCTCCACCGTGACGGCGCAATCGAGAAAATCAATGGGACGAATATTGTCACGATTCCTGTGCAAGCGAGCTTTGTCTCTCCCGGAATGTCGTTAAACAATGTGGTTGCGCTATGTAGCATATCAGCGGAGGCAAGTCGCAAATGTTTTTGATACAATCAGTATCGTTAATGTTAAACAAGGATTGAACGATCACCATGAAATATGTCATTATCATCCCGGACGGGGCCGCTGATGCGCCGATTGCGGAACTCGGCGATAAAACGCCATTGGAAGTTGCGCGCAAACCTAATATGGACGCCGCCGCGCGCAATGGGCGCGTCGGCACAGTTCGCACCACCCCGCCTGATTACGGTGCCGGCAGCGATGTCTGTACCTTGTGTCTGCTGGGGTATAGTCCGGCAGAATATCACCCGGGCCGCGCACCGCTGGAGGCCGCTGCCATGGGCCTGAAACTAAGCCCGGCGGACTGGGTGATGCGTTGTAACTTTGTGACGATTATTGACGGGAAAATGGTCGATCATTCCGCCGGCCACATCAAAGACAATGAAGGCCGCACGTTGTTGAAAGCGGTGGCACAAGCGGTTGCTCCGGCGGGCACAGCCAGCGGAATTAACTTTCATCCCGGTGTGAGTTACCGTAATTTAATGACACTTTCCGGTGGCGATCTCAGCAAGGTCAAGACCACGCCTCCGCATGATATTCCCGATCAGCCGATCAAAAATCATTTGCCGCGCGGGGCGGGGGCGGAACAACTGCTGGACATCATGCAGAAGGCCCGGCTGGTACTGAAGTCGCACGAAGTCAATTTAGTGCGGAAGCAATTTGGGGAAAATCAGGCTACGGATATCTGGCTATGGGGCCAGGGCCGCAGCCGACATATTCCCAGCTTTAAGGAACGTTTTGGTGTATCCGGGGCCATGATAACCGCGGTGGACCTGCTGCGTGGCATCGCCAATCTGCTGGGATGGAAAAATATAGATGTGCCCGGCATTACCAGTTATCACGATACGGATTACCAGGCCCAGGGAAAATATACCTGCGCGGCGTTGGACGAGTTTGATCTGGTATGTTGCCATGTTGAAGCGCCGGATGAAGCCAGCCACCAGGCGGATTTCGCCACCAAAATCGCCAGCATTGAAGCCATTGACGAACATGTGGTCGGGCCGGTGATAAAAAAATTACAAACCTATGACCAATGGCGACTGTTGATTATGCCGGACCATGCCACACAATGCGCCACACGCAAACATCATGAAGCGCCGGTACCGTTTCTTATCACCGGGTCACACGGCAAAAGCAGTATTGCCAGAGCGTATACTGAACAGGCGGCGCTGGAAAGCGATTTGCATATCGAAGCGGGCTATGAACTAATGTCCTATTTTTTGACGATGGGAAAATCGTGATGGAGCCGGTTTCTTCGTTCTACACCACGGAATAGCCGCTTCCGATATACTTTCCGCCATGGCGTTGAGATTCGAAATTCTGGCCAAAGACTCTTCCACGCAGGCCCGGCTTGGTCGCGTGCATACAGAGCATGGCAGCTTTGACACGCCCGCCTTCATGGCGGTGGGAACCCGCGGCACGGTCAAAGGTCTTACACCTGATATGCTCCATCAGGTCGGTTGCCAGATTATTCTCGGTAATACGTATCATCTTATGTTGCGCCCCGGCTCTGAGGTGGTGCGTGATTTGGGTGGTTTGCAGAAATTTTCCGGGTTTAACGGCCCCATGCTCACCGATTCCGGTGGATTTCAGGTGTTTTCCCTTTCCGATTTGCGACAATTTGACCGTGATCATGTGGTATTTAAATCTCATATTGACGGTGCCACAGTCCGACTTGGGCCGGTGGAATCCATGCGGATACAGCATGAACTTGGTGCGGACATTGCCATGGCCTTTGATGACTGCCCACCGGCGGATTGCCCGCCGGATCGTCTGGCGGAGGCGCTGGATCGGACCGTACGCTGGGCGGGAAAATGCCGCGAGGAACATGAGAAACTTGATCCAGAAAAGCGGCACGCCCTGTTCGGCATTGTTCAGGGGGGAACCAATGCCGATGCGCGTCGGTGGTGCGCTGAGGCGTTGACTGCCATGGATTTTGATGGCTATGCTCTGGGAGGCTTGGCGGTGGGAGAGGGCCATGAGCGGATGATTGCCACCATTGATCATTGCACACCGCTTTTACCGGAGGATCGCCCGCGCTATCTCATGGGGGTGGGTTATCCCACAGATATTTTGGAAGCGGTCAAACGCGGCGTGGATATGTTTGATTGCGTATTGCCCACACGCAATGGCCGTAATGCTCTGGCCTTTACCTCCACCGGGCCGCTGCGACTGCGCAACAGCCAATACATCCGCGATGACCGCCCCTTGGATCCGTTATGTGATTGCGCATGCTGTCGGCAGTTTTCCCGGGGCTACCTGCGGCATTTATTCGCGGTTGGGGAAATGCTGGGTCCTACCTTGATCTCCTTACACAACCTGAGATTCTTTCAACAGTGGATGCTGGACATTCGACATGCGATACGCGACAATCACGGATCTATGCTCGTTGCGCCTGGTACGGCGGAGCATGATAGAACCTAGAACTTGGAACCTAGGAGTTCAGTCAGAAGATATAAACGAGGCGGGGGAATCCCCGATATGCCGCCGGAATCGGGCGGGCCTGGCCGCTTGCAATAGAATGCTATGGAAGCGACAGGTTATGGATGTCGGTTGAATTTGGGAGTCGCAATCCGGTAGCTTGGATATAGAGACAGGCGCTGGACCGGCTCCGGTAGCTTCTAACTCCTTGCTCCCGACTTCTAACTTTCAGTTTGTCGTACTTTTTTTGGAGATTTTCCATGAAATCATGGATCGTATTGAGTTCAATTTGTCTTTCCTTCGCGGTTATTGCCACACCGCCGATTGCCTTCGCGGCCGGCCAACCGACTATTGCGACTGCTAAGCCGGTGTCGAGTTCCGCTGGTACGGCGGTGGCGGCACCGACCGCCGCTCCGACGGCACAGACAACCGTTCAAACCGCAACAGTTGCGGCAGCCGCGAAGGCCGCCTCCGCGGCCACGACCGCTGGATCCGCCACGGCCGCCACCAGTCAGCCGGCCGCGGCTCCGCCGGAAACAATGACCAGTGAAATTCTGAGTTTCGCCCCGCTGGCGCTGATGCTCATTGTCGTATTTTTCTTCATGAGTTCAGGCCGTAAACGGGAACAGAAAAAGCGCGATCAGATGTACAACGCCATGAAACGCGGGTCACGCGTGGTCACGGCGGGCGGCTTGATCGCTTCGGTCGTGGAAGTTCGGGATGATGAAGTGGTGTTGAAAGTCGATGAAGCTAACAATATCAAAGAGCGCTATACCAAATCTGCCATCATTAAAGTGATTGATGAGGGTGATGCGGCTCCGGACAAGAAATGATCGACAACTGGCGATAGCCCGGTTCAACCGGGAGTTATTTATGGCGGCCCGGAACGTCGGGCGGAGAATTCTGGAAACATCATGAAATCCAATCTGCTGTCCCGGTTTATTCTGATTTTCGGTGCCATTGCTTTGGCGCTGTTCTGTATTTTTTCCAACGGACTCAAAGGCGGTATTGATCTATCCGGCGGAACGGATCTGATCTATCAGCTCAATGTGCCACCGGGATATAAGGGTGATCCCAATATTCTCGCGCAGCAGGTTATTTCCGTGCTGCGCCGTCGTGTGGATCCGGGAAATGTCCATAATCTGGTGTGGCGGGTGCTGGCCGGTGAGCGGATTCAAATTCAAATGCCTTTGGCCAGCGCCGAATCACGTGCGGCTCAAAACACGTATCAGAAACTTGTTGATAAACTCCTGGCGGAAAATGTCATGCCCTCGCAGATTGGCGCGGCCATGGCATTATCGGGCCAACAACGCCAGGCCCAAATTAAAATTCTCGCACAGGGTAATTCGTCGCGTTTGGCGTTGCTGGAAAAGCTCGCAACACGCTATGACGCCCTGGCCGCCGCCCGGAAAATTGCCGCCAAATATGCCAACGATCCTCAAAATATGCCGGCGCACGATATTGCCTTGTTAAACAATACAACCGCCGCGTATCAGGCCAATTTGCGGAGGGTACTGGCGTTTAATGTGGATGTTCAACATTTGGCGAATCTGCTCGCTTCGACTTATGGTAAGAAAAATCCGCAGGCCCAGGCAGCCTTGGCTGATCTGATCAGACGTCACCCGGATCGACAGAAAATCATCCAACAGATTCAAGCTGCCTATGCCCAGGTGCGGCAACACAGTGCCGGCTTGGACAGCCCGCAGGAACTTGAACGCATGTTGCGCGGTGCCGGCGTGCTGGACTTTCGCATCACCGTTAATCCGCAAAATGCCGATGCCCAGCGTGCGCTGGCACAATTGGCCACCAAGGGGCCGCATAATGGCTACACTCCCGCGGGTACCGCCTGGTTTGAAGTGGACCCGCGCGATGGCAAAGATATTCTGCGATCTCGCGAGTTATATGTTGTGGGCGAATATGAGGGGCAACATTACATTCTGCTTTACACCAACAGCGCGCGAGCCTTGACGCACGGTACCAGCCGCGCACATTGGCAGGTCAGCAATGCCCAATTGCAGACCGATCCGCAAACCGGTGAGCTGGCGGTGGGCTTCAATTTGGACACGGTTGGGGCCGCCTATATGCGGCAACTTACCAGTCAAAATATTCATCGTGATATGGCCATCCTCCTGGATGGCAAGGCCATCACCGCTCCAACGATTCAGAGCACCATCGCCGGTTCGGGGCAGATCACACTGGGAATGCCATCAGATCGAAATCCCGCCAAAGACATTCAGCAGCAGGGCCAATTGCTGGTACAGACGCTTAACGCCGGATCACTGCCGGCCACGTTACAATCGCAGCCAATTTCCGTGCAGACCATTGGTGCCACCCTCGGCGCTGACAATCTCAAGGCCGGCTTGCGCAGTGCGGTCATTGCGGTGATCGTGGTTTTGGGATTCATGTTTGTCTATTACACCATCACCGGTTTGTTTGCCGATGTGGCGTTAATGCTTAATTTATTGTTAACGCTGGGCGTTATGGCGATGCTGCACGCCACGTTTACGCTGCCGGGAATCGCGGGCGTGGTGTTGACACTGGGCATGGCGGTGGACGCCAATATTCTAATTAACGAGCGTATCCGTGAGGAAATTCATAAGGGTGCGTCGCTTTGGCTGGCCGTCAAACAGGGTTATGATCGTGTGTTTTGGACTATTTTTGACGCCAACTTAACCACATCCTTAACCAGCATCGTTCTGATATTCATGGGATCGGAAGATGTTAAAGGCTTCGGCATTACGTTGTTAATCGGTTTGGCCGTTCACATGTTCACCGCCTTGTTTGTGACGCGCACGCTGATGATTGCCGCAATTCGGGCCGGTATCATGCGGAAAATTGATGATCTTTCCATTCAGGAATATTTCCGCGATCTTTTCACATTCACTTGGCTTAAAGGCCGCTGGCCGTTCATGCGGGTCTTTACCGTTACCAATTTTGACTGGATCGGCAAGCGTCGGATATTCTGGGTGATCTCAGGGATCATCATGATCGCCGGGATCGTCACGTTTGTGGCGCGGGGGAATAAAAAATACGACACTGAATTCAACGGCGGCACGCAGGTGACCCTGCAATTGCGGCCTGGGAAGCAGATGTCGGTGGCGGCGGTCCGCAAACGTGTCGAGCACATTGGTCAACAGGACATCCATCTGAAAGCTTTGCGCCATGCCACGGTCTATTCCGTCGGCACGCGGCATAATCAATTTGTCATTATCACCAGCATTGTTAATCCACCGCCGCGCAAAGCCGCCAAAACCACCGCGGTTGTCGGCACGGCATCAACCGCACCGGTGCAGCAACTGACACATGCTTTGGAAGCAGCATTTGCCGACTCCATTAAGGTAACCCGGCGCTTGAAATTTATGCATGTGGCTGTCAAGTCCCGGCATATTCAGGATTTGCTGGATGATGGTGCCGTGATGCCCATTACCCACGCCAACCTGGCCAACATGGCTCCTGGCCTGCCCAGTGTGGACATTGGCGATTTCCGCGGCGGTGTGGCAATATTTCTCCGGCACATTACACCGGCTCAAAGTGCATCGGAAATTTCTTCGCGCATCCGCGCCATGAGTCAGGAACCCGATTTCGCCTCTCTGCAATATCGTCCGTTCCGGGTTATTGCATTGCAATATGCCCCGGCGGCACCCGGCCAAAAGCCTGCGGCGACCGATGCGGTCGTTGTAGCGTCGGATCCCAGTTTGCTTTATAAGGCGGACAATACGGGACTGATTTCGCAATGGAAATCAGAGGTTGCCGCCCCGGAATGGCGAATTGTCCGTACCGCTTTGACCACTTCCGGCGGTTTAGCGGGAGTTACGAGTTTTGCGCCCCAGGTCGCCAGCGAGGCCCGGCTCAATGCCGTCATGTCCGTGCTGGTTTCGCTATTGTTAATCGTGGCGTATGTCTGGATACGTTTCGGTGGCATCCGCTACGGCTTTGGCGTTATTTTCTCGCTCATGCACGACGCCATCGTGGCGGTAGCGGCAACCGTTTTAGCTGTTTATTTCCATCGCACATGGTTCGGGCATTTTATGCTGGTGGATAATTTCAAGATCAATATGACGATGATCGCGGCTTATCTGACGATTATTGGTTACAGCGTTAATGACACCATCGTTATTTTTGACCGCGTGCGCGAAAACCGCGGACGTTCCCGCCAGCCGCTGACTACAAAATTGGTCAACGATTCCATTAACCAGTGCTTTGGCCGAACCATCTGGACCACGTTTACGGTGTTTTGTGTGGTGCTGATTCTGTATATCTGGGGTGGTCAGGGAGTGCATGGCTTTGCGTACGCCATGCTTGTCGGTGTTATTACCGGAGCATACAGTACCCTGGCCATCGCATCGCCGATGCTCCTGCACATGAAAGATGCGCCTGTGAAAAAAGCAGAACCGGAGAATCCATACAAGGGGGCCAAGGAATTAGGGGTTGGGAATTAGAGCACGGGAACATTGACCGCTCCAAGACTGTGATCGGTGGTTCCGTCGCCGACATTCGCCGACAGCACGACCATGGAACGGTCCCAGGCAGAATTCCGCCTCGCCATGATTGCTGATTGCTTCCGCAAGGAAATACCATGTCGCGCGAATATCGTTTAACCTGCCAACTCTGGATACCTCTGCCGCTGGAAAAGGTTTTTCCATTTTTCGCCGATGCCCGTAACCTTTCGCGCATTACCCCGCCGTGGCTGAATTTTACCATCCGTACTCCCGGGGACATTGTCATGGGTGACGGGTCGCGTATTGAATACACGATTAAATGGCTTCGTATTCCGATGCACTGGCAGACAAGAATTTCAATGTATAATCCGCCGCGGCAGTTCCGCGATGAACAAATCCAGGGGCCTTATGTAAAATGGGTGCATACACATCGGTTCTGGCCGGAAGATCACGGAACTGTTATTTTTGATGAAGTTCTCTATCGTCTGCCCATGGAATTTTTGGGCCATGTCGCGCATCGTCTGATGGTGCGCCGGCAACTGATCGAAATTTTCAACTTCCGCCAGCGCGTCATTCCGGAATTGCTTCTGGGCGCTGACAGCATCACCGCCAGACATATTGAGCCGGTGACCATCTGCCGTCAGGCCTGATTCCATCGATTCTGAAAATCATGGAGTACATGTGCCGTGACCCTTCGGGCGCGCTTACGGGTGGGCAATCACTGCTGATTTCCGGAGAATGGTTATGGCTATTCTCTTGCAGTTGGCTTTAACTATTTGCCCAACCTTTACCCGCTCTCGTATGATGGAATCTGTATTTTCATGCGGTTAACGTTTGCCGCCGGAAGATTTGGCACGGATTGTCATGCGATGAACCTTGAGTTGTGCGTTCTGGCCAGCGGATCGGGTGGCAATGCCTCATTGGTGCGGGCCGGGCGGAACGCCATGCTTATTGATGCCGGCATCGGCCCGCTGGTGGCGGATCGGCGAATGATCGGCACAGGTCTGGATATCTCCAGCATCCAGGCAATATGTCTAACGCATCTCGACGGCGATCATATAAACCCGGCCTGGTTTCGCGTGATGCTTCGTCATGAAATCCGACTTTTTATTCCCGCCAATCAGATCAAGTTGCTGCGCCGTCTGGCGAGACTGGAAGATGTGCTCAAACCGATCATGGCCTTGACCACAACATTTGATAAGGATCAATTTGATCCGTTGCCGGAGGTCTCCTGCACGCCTATTCGCCTGCAACATGATCGAAAAGGAAGTTTTGGTTTTCTACTACAAACACCGCAGATGCGGGTGGGGTATGCCACTGACTTCGGCCGTTCCACACCGGAACTCGTGGAGTTGTTCGCCGGTGCCGACATAGTGGCTATTGAAAGTAACTATGATCCGGAAATGCAGGCGCGAAGCGCCCGCCCCCAGCGTTTGAAAAAGCGAATCATGGGCGGGGCGGGGCACTTATCCAATCCGGAAGCGTTGGAACTTGTCCAGCGGATTTTGGACCGCACGGTCGAAAAATGTGGTGCTGATCACCGGTTGCATCATATCGTGCTGCTGCATCGCAGCCGGCAGTGCAATTGTCCGATAAAATTGCGGGCTTTATTTGATACCGATGCTCGTATTGCGCCAATACTGACGCTATCGCACCAGCACCAGAGAACCGAATGGCTGGGCGCACCGGATCGCAATGCGTTGCCGGGCGAACAATTGTGTATGTTCACATCCGCCTCGCCCGGCTGAACATGTTTGCAGACGTTTCTCCTCACCGATAGAATTAACAAACATGATTTGCGCGGCGTTTCCGGCGAGTTTATCCGGCGCGGTTGGTTAAGTCAGTCAGGCGGGCAACATGGATAATAAAAAAGAAAAAAAAAGCCCGGTGCATCCTGATGCGCTGGAGGCCCTGAAAAACATGGATCGTGGCGAATCTCCGCTGAAATCCGGCGATGAGGGTTCCGGCAGCGCCACCGGGTTCGTTGCGATGCTGGCCCATGATAACAATCAGCCTGATATTTTTTCTCCTCTCAGCTCGGTTTTGGAGGCGGATACAAAAGCTTCGCAGGGCAATGCTCCGCCGCCCCGGCCACAACCCAAGTCGCTTCCCGGTACGCTCCGGACAGCGGAAGCCGAAATTCCGGAGGCTACAATCATTGCGCCCGTAGAGGTGGAAACGTCCGCCCCGATTGCCATGACCGGCCCGGGGAAACCGGCCTCGCCGATTTCATTTAAGGCTAAAAGTCAGCATGACTGGTACCGTGTTGTGGTTCCTCTGATGCTGGTCATGGGCAGCATGTTGCTGGTGGTAGGGTTGTGGGCGGTGGCATCGCTGGCCGGGATGCCCAATTCACTTATTCCGCATGATCACAGCAGCCAACGCTACCATGACGCAATCTCTCTGGCGTGGTATATGTTGATAGCGTTGCCTATTGGCATTTTGCTTGATTCCATGGCCATATTCATGCTTTACCGCCTGCACGGGAAAAAATAATCTACTGTAATATCCGCCCACACTTCAGGCTTCCCCATGGCGTGCGCCAAGCATCGGGTGTGAGTGTTCTTATTGAGATTTGTCTTGGTTCCTTAATTGTTTCGCCGCGGAGCTTTGCCGGGCCGCGCGGTTTTGTCGGGGTGGCACCGGATCATATCCACCCTTGACCAATGGATGACAGCGCAACAATCGCTTCAAGGCCATCCAGCCGCCGCGCCACGGGCCATGTTCTACTATGGCTTCCATGGCGTAATGACTGCAACTCGGTTCATACCGGCAATGCCCACCTAGAAAGGGTGCCAGCGTGATCTGGTACAGGCGGATGATCTGGAGCATCATCCACATCAATATCCGTGCCATCAAGCTGCGTGATGCATGTTTCATTGGTTACGATCCCATTGTGATTGGGTTAACAAGCGGGCCGCTCATAATTGGGACGTTTTGCCATGTATGCAGTATAATCCTGTTTTGGATTTAGATAAAGATAAAAAACAATTTACAACGCCCGTGGGTGTACCGAAAGCAGGGGATAATCTTATGACTATTAGCGCGTTAGCCGGCAAATTGGCCACACCGGAAATTCTGGTCAATGTACCCAATCTCATGACGGCGTATTACAGTTTGACGCCCGATCCGTCCATACCGGCACAGCGCGTGGCATTCGGCACCTCCGGCCATCGCGGATCGGCTTTCAATACCGCCTTTAATCAGTGGCACATTCTGGCGATTACCCAGGCCATTTGCCTGTATCGAAAACGCCACGGCATTGACGGTCCGCTGTTTATGGGCATGGATACCCATGCGCTTTCCGCCCCGGCGCACGCCACGGCCCTGGAAGTTCTGGCCGCTAATGGTGTGGATGTCATGATCGCCGATGGCTCCGAATACACGCCCACGCCCGTTGTTTCCCACGCCATTCTCCGGCACAACCGCAATCGGAAAACCGGCTTTGCGGACGGCATTATCATTACCCCCTCGCACAATCCGCCGCATGATGGCGGATTCAAATACAATCCGCCGACCGGTGGCCCGGCGGATACGGCGGCCACCGCCTGGATTGAAGCCAAAGCCAACGCCTTTCTTCAGGCCCGCCTGCGCGGCGTAAAGCGCATTGCTCTGGAACGGGCGCTCTCATCCGGTACGACGCATCGACACAATTACATTCATTCTTATGTTGCGGACCTGGGTAATGTTATTGATATGCGGATCATTCGCGACGCCGGGATCAACGTGGGCGTCGACCCGCTTGGCGGTGCCGGCGTTCATTATTGGGAACCCATCGCCGAGCACTATGGCCTCAGGCTGACTGTGGTAAACAAGCGCGTCGATCCGACGTTCAGTTTTATGTCCGTGGATTGGGATGGCCAAATCCGCATGGACCCCTCATCAGCTTATGCCATGCGGAGCCTGATACAATTGAAAAATCGTTTTGACATCGCCTTCGCCTGCGATACCGATCATGATCGTCATGGCATTGTCACCCGTAGCGTTGGGTTGCTGCCGCCTAATAATTATCTTGCCGTCGCCATCGCCCATCTTTTTCAACACCGTCCGAATTGGCGCAAGTCGGCGGCGGTCGGAAAAACGCTGGTAAGCAGCCAGATGATTGATCGTGTCACCGCTAATCTTGGTCGCGGACTTTATGAAGTGCCGGTGGGGTTTAAGTGGTTTGTCGATGGCTTGCTGGATGGTTCACTGGGCTTCGTGGGGGAGGAAAGCGCGGGAGCGTCGTTTCTGCGCAAAAATGGCCGCGCTTGGACGACGGATAAAGATGGCATCATTCTTGGTTTACTGGCGGCGGAGATCACTGCCGCCACAGGCCGCGATCCCGGAGAACATTACAAAGACCTGACCCGCGCATTTGGCACGCCGGCATATCAACGTACGGAAGCTCCGGCCAGCACTGCGGAAAAAGCCGCGCTGTCAAAACTCTCGGCCAGTGCGGTAACAGCCACCACCCTGGCGGGTGAAAAAATACAGGCGTCTCTTACCGCCGCACCTGGCAACGGCAAGGCTATTGGCGGGCTGAAAGTTATTGCGGAAAATGGATGGTTTGCGGCGCGGCCTTCCGGCACCGAAGCCATCTATAAAATTTACGCCGAAAGTTTTCAAGGCCCCGGTCATCTGCGCCGCATTGTCAGCGAAGCCCAAAATATCGTCAGCGCTGCCTTGGGTGGTGGCCGGACTTGATTTTCTGCGGACACGGTGTAGACTGTGTCTAGTTCTTGGATGATTCTCATCATTCAATCCAAGACAAAAGGATTTAAGCATGGAACGGTCGCAATAAAATTGGGCCCGCGTCGAATCCGGAATTGGTTTTTCGGATCACAGGTAATACGCGTTGTTGAACCGTGCGGTTCCGGAGCGGCATCGCTCCGGTGTGGACGTGGAACTGTGCAGTCAGAATGGGGGAGCCTGAATGTTCCGAAAAATGGCTCCAACGTACCGCAAACGGTAGCGCTATGGTCGTCAACATGCCAGTCGTCGGCATGGGGATTAAGGAAAGGAGGTTGCAGGGCGGAAGGATTTTTTAGTGAGTTGGCCCGGGTGGGCCGACTTTGGCTTTCTTCAAAGCGGTCTCAACTCTATATTCGCCGACCGTGCGGTTGGCTGGAGGTGAGAAAAACAAAACCTGTTTTGGGAGTTTCATTATGTTGTTCAAATCCTTTTCTTTTCTCCGCGGTTCTCCGTTATTCGCCAGTGCGGCATTGGTGGCGACAGGCTTGGCGGCTGGATCAGCGTCAGCCACAGCGATTACAGTACTGAATTCTAATTTTGCCAGCGTGAGTACGTCGAGCTTTATCAACCAATCGACAGCGGTGAACCCAGGCAATGATCCGACGATAACCAGTTGGGGAGTAAGTACCGGCAATCCGCCCGCCGGTGTCCAATACTACTCGTCATCCGTTGGACAAGTTTGCTTCGTCAACGGAACGGGTGACGTCGTATACCAAGATGTCGGTGCATTAGAGGCCAACACAGAATACACGCTAACCGCCGACATCATAGCGAACGCCAACGGCGTGCTTAGCGGCAACATTGCCCAGATTGCATTGGTTAATACCGCATCCGATTCCAATACCAACACCCAAGTGGCGACGGGTACAACGGAGAGTTCCAACAGTATACTGAACAGCCTGACCCTGACACCGCTCACAACCAGTTTCGCCACCGGAAATTCTGTATCAGGAGATCTATCCATTGAATTATCATCGGGTAGCGGCCAAGTCATGTTCACCAATGTCGCGTTGACCTCCAGCGCCGTGCCCGAACCGGCAAGTTTGGGCCTGCTGGCCATAGGTGCATTGGGGTTGTTACTGTTGAAGCGTCGTCGAACGGCTTAATTATTTTATCGTATCCCTGCTCCATCTTTGTCAGCCGTGCGGTTGGCTGGAAGCAGGAAATAAAAACAGTTCTGGGAGTGTTTTTTATGTTCTTCAAATCATTTACATTTTTTCGCGGTTCTCCGTTATTCGCCAGTGCGGCATTGGTGGCGACAGGCTTGGCGGCTGGATCAGCGTCAGCCACAGCGATTAAAGTGCTGAATTCTAATTTTGCCAGCCCAGTGGAACCCTCAACTGGCACGACTTGGAGCACCGTTGGTACCCCAACAAGTCCGGGGTCGGACACAGCCATAGCCGACTGGGGAGTTAGCGCACCCACTGCGGGTAATGTGGCAACGGGAGTTCAGAATTACTCCCCGAGTATCGGGCAAGTATGCTACGGCAACGGAAATGGCGAAAGTACGTACAACGTCTATCAAGATGTTGGTATATTGCAGGCCAATACGCAGTAC
>JAJYGE010000327.1 GCA_021785155.1 Planctomycetota bacterium | reverse complement strand
GCTTCAGTAGCTTTGTTACCTCCGCTACCGTCCCGATTGCTACCGGCTGGAACGATTACTTTGCCGGGCGGGTATTTCCCCGCTGAAAACTAACGCCTTATCACGGCGCACCGTTGTCCACTGTCCGCGCCCCGCGCAAAGTGTCAAACCGCCGTCCCGTTCGGTTTATCCGGTAATCTTTTACTTTCAGGCTTCATTTGCCGTACACTTGTCGGACAATATCAGTGTCGGCGAAGTTTGAACGGAAAAAGTATGGAGCTATGGACGGACTGCTTACGGCACCACAATGACCTGCGGAGCCTGTGCCGCCGCGGCACTGCGCGCCGCCATCGCGGCGGGATAGGTTAAGTAAACACCGGCCTGTACCAGAAACAACGTGCGCCCGGCAATGTTGTGGGAGACCACGGTGGCGGCCATGCCCCGGGCCTTGAGTCCCGCGACCTGCCTCCATGCGGCGGCGGGATTGTTCCACGCGCCAAACTGCAATGTAAAATGGTTCATGGTTAAGCGCTGCAAAGCGCTTTTAGCAAGCTGGGAATTGGGGAAGCCGGCAATCAATTGGTCCAGGTATTGCCGCGAATCATTCCAGTGGCCGGTGTTCTGCAGCGCTATGCCCAGCCGATATAACATGCGCGGATCAGGTGTGGCCGACGGATCAATGGTCAGGGAATTTTTATAATTGGTAACGGCTCGATTAAACCGGGCCTGAACGTACGACAGGTCCCCCAGGGCTTTGTAACTTTTGCCCTGCAGATCCGGGCGCTGCGAGTGATGAATGGCGGCCTGGTAATCTTGGGCCGCCAATGCCAATTCATCCTGATGCTCTTCGGCAATGGCGGCCAGATAATACGCTTCCGCCAGATTCTTCCCGGTGGTGTCGGCGGCAATATATGCCCGCGCTATATTCTCGGCATTCAGATACTGGCCTTGCTGATACGCCTGATAGCCGCTTTGCAGATGGGCCGTTCCCGGCGGTGGCACGGCAGCGCAACCTGAGATTAACAGGAGCGTTAAAAATAGACTGATCTCGCAAATCCGTTTGCGCATGGGAGAGTCTCCGAAGCCCGGACTTATCTGAATCAGGCCTGCGGCGCGGCGGCCACCGGCGAAGCGGGAGCCACGGACGCCGGTTTGTCGGAAGGAACAATTGGTTCGCCTTCCTTCAAACGTGTCGCCTTCCCGGTCAAATCGCGCAGATAATACAGCTTGGCCCGGCGAACAATACTCTTCCGCTTTACGTCCAGCTTTTCAATTTTGGGGGAATGGACTGGGAAAATTCGCTCCACCCCCTCATTATTGACAATCCGACGGACGGTAAAGGTGCCATTGATGCCGGCACCTTTGCGCGAAATAACCGTACCCGTAAAGACCTGAATACGTTCCTTGTCCCCTTCCACAATTCGGCAATGCACGTCCACCAGATCGCCTACGGCGAACACGGGCGGCTTGGCCAGCAAGTGTTTGGATTCAACGTGACTAAGTAGTGCATTACGCATGATGTACTCCAATTAAATTTTCTATTTCCAGTTTACTCGCGGCGGCGGCAATTTTTCGCCGCTACTTGGCAATTCCGCCATTACGTTGGCGGTAACAAATCCGGCCTGCGTCGGCCCGTTCGATTCCGGGACTTTTGCGTCCGCCATTGGGCGATGGCCGCATGATCACCGGAAAGCAACACCTCCGGCACTTCCAGACCGGCATAGTTTCGCGGGCGTGTATAGTGCGGATATTCCAACCCGCCTTCAATCACCGCATCATCCACCGCAAACGATTCCGCTACGGCACTGGCGTGATCGCCCAATACGCCGGGAATCAGTCGGATGACCGCATCAAGCAGTACCATGGCCGGCAATTCTCCGCCGGAGAGCACATAGTCGCCGATGCTTATTTCCATCGGTTCCAGCAATTGCCGAATCCGCTCATCAAACCCCTCATAATGACCCGCAATCAGCAGCAGCCGTGGATGGCCTGCCAACTCATGGGCCACGGCCTGATCCAGCTTCCGTCCCTGCGGGCACAGCAGAATCCGCGTAGTCGGCTGAGCATCCATTGCTTCAATGGCCTTTACCGCATCCAACACCGGCTGGCACATCAACACCATGCCCGGCCCCCCGCCAAAGGGCCGATCATCCACTTTACGATGCGGATCCGTGGTGTAATCCCGCAACTGATGCAGATGATATCGGGCCCGGTTTTTTTCCCCGGCCCTTTTCAGGATGCTGCTTCCAAGCACGCCGGAAAACATGTCGGGAAACAGCGAAAGTATATCGATGCGCATCATCGGTTCCGCCGTTTCTTCCATTGCAGCCGCCCCGCCATCCGGGGCCGCCGGGAATTACTTTAATTGGGTACCGTTACGCCGGCTGGCCGACATTTCCCCCGGCCACAGCGCCGGAATCCGTCGCGATTTTCAGCAGCCCGGCCACCGTATCGCTGGGCAATGCCCCCATCTTGATCCAATGCTCAACCCGGGCCTTGTTGACCACCACGCGCCGCGTGGCATCTGTGGTAATCGGATCATAATAGCCCAATTCCTCAATGACCTTGCCATCCCGCGGCGATCGGTGATCTACCGCATTAATACGCCAGAATGCATGATTTTTACGACCAAAACGTTTTAACCGAATTTTAACTGCCACACGAAACCTCGTTTGCCTGCCTGATGAAAACACCCGATTCGCCCTCATGCACCACGCACCAGAGATCAATACCGGATTTCACCATCACAATAATGGGCCGAACCATTATAAAATGTTCACGACCCATTGATGAATCCAATATATTAACCACCGGAGCCAAGGCTTTCAAGCGTTCCACGAATCAGGTATTCGGAACCGACCAACACAAGACAGGGGAGATGCGTTAAAATAATGGTTTCCGCCTTGGCCGCGGGTGGGAGAGGGAATGTTTGAACTGAAGGAATAACCCCATGGAAACACCCTATCTCACAGCCGACTTACCCGGTATTGGCGGGCAGATTAAAATTCGCCCGGAGGATTTTGTAGTTGAAGAGATTCCACTTTACGAACCCTCCGGCAACGGCATTCACTGTTATGCCCAAATTGAAAAACGCGGCGTTCCCACGCTGGCGGCCATCAATGTGTTTGCTAAGGCCCTGGGCCGACGGTCGATGGAAGTGGGTTATGCCGGTCTGAAAGACGCGCAGGCGGTGGCCCGGCAGACCTTCAGCATTGAGCATGAAGGGCATGAACGCATTGCGGCGCTGAAATTACCCAATATCAAAATACTTTCTGTGAAACGCCATACCAACAAGCTGAAAATCGGCCATCTTGCGGGCAATCGCTTTACCGTCAAAATTCGCCGCGCGGAATGGAGCCAGCCGGGGGGATCGGTATCGGACGCTCAAGCCCGCGCTGCGGCGGTGTTGGAAAGATTAACCCGGACCGGCGTACCTAATTTTTTTGGTATGCAGCGTTTCGGCATGAGACGGGATAACCATCTGCTGGGATTGTTTCTACTGCGCGATCAAAGCAAGGAATTTCTGACCCGCTGGCTGGGCGAACCGGATGAAAGTGTGGATCATGGTTCCGTGCTGCAGGCCCGGCGGCATTTTGCCAACAACAATCTGGAATTGGCCAACGCCCATTGGCCGGGGCATTTACGGGATGAACGCCGGGCCTTAAGCATTCTGGCGAGAAATCCCGGTCAGTGGGACAAGGCCATGCGCGTCGTGGATATCCGCCTCAAGCGGCTGCTTATCTCGGCTTTGCAGGCACATTTATTTAATGAACTTCTGCGTATGCGCATGGGGGAACTCCATAAAATACTCCCCGGTGATCTGGCGTGGCGACATGATATCGGTGCGGTATTTCGCGTGGAAGCGGCTGATGATAAAGTCCAAATTGAGCAGGCTCGCTGTGATAAACATGAAATTTCCCCATCCGGTCCCATGTTCGGCTACCGCATGACGCAGCCGGAGGGCGTGCCCCTGGAGATGGAAAATAAAATTCTGGTGTCCAACGACCTTACGCTGGAAGCGTTTCAAGGCCCGCGGGCGTATAAGACCAAAGGATCGCGGCGCCCCATGCGATTTTTCCCCACGGAAATGCAGCTAAGCACCGGAACCGATGACGTGGGGCCTTTTCTGGAATTAAAATTTGTTTCACCGCCCGGTTGTTTTGCCACAGTGCTGTTGGGTGAAATTATGAAAACCGATGTCCCGGAGCAATAAAACGCCTGACGTGTTTGTCACTCTGGTTATTTTGTTGTGACATTTTTGTCACAACTCCATGAGTTCCAGCAGTAAAAATGTATAATAAATCCATTGATTTTTATATGCAGTGGGAATTCATGGGCACGCCTGGCACGCCA
>JAJYGE010000382.1 GCA_021785155.1 Planctomycetota bacterium | reverse complement strand
GGTGCCGCCGCGCTGCAGAATCGGTCACAGGCCTGGCCGTGAAACGCTGATTGGGGCATATCTGGTATATCAGGGCATTTTCCGATATAATAAAGGGCTTTGGCATTGCGGCCGCGTTAGGGTCGTAAAAGCGCTGTGACCGTCCGGAGCGGACTTGACGGCGGCTGGCATGAAGCTGCCGGAGGAATCATTAAATATTGGAATTGATACAATGAAACGCCGAGATGAATTACGAAATATCGCCATCATTGCCCACGTTGACCATGGCAAGACCACGCTGGTGGATGCCCTTTTGCGGCAATCCGGCATGTTTCGCACGGGGCAGATGTCCGAAGACACGCTGATATTGGATAACAATCCGCTGGAACGTGAACGCGGCATTACCATTCTGGCCAAAAATGTCGCCATGAACTACGCCGATTCGACGGGTGTGATGCGCAAGATTAACATCATTGATACGCCCGGGCACGCCGATTTCGGCGGGGAAGTCGAGCGCGTGCTGAAAATGGCGGACGGTGTGCTGCTGCTGGTGGATGCTTTTGAAGGCCCGATGCCGCAGACACGCTTTGTGCTTAAGAAGGCGTTTCATTATAACATCAAGCCCATTGTGGTTATCAACAAAATTGACCGCGCCGATTCGCGGCCCGATGAAGTGCTCAATGAAATTTTTGATCTGTTTGTGGAACTTGAAGCCGGTGATGATGCCCTGGATTTTCCGGTGATTTACGCTTCCGGACGGGCGGGTTTCGCGCGGCTTGAAACCACCGACACCAACATGGACATGCGGCCTTTGCTGGAAACCATCGTCAAAAAGATTCCCGGACCGGTGGCGGATCTTGAAAAGCCGCTGCAGATGCAGATTACGAATATTGATTACAATGAATATGTCGGACGCATCGGTATTGGCCGCGTTTTCAACGGCTATCTCCGCAGGGGAGAAAAAATAGCCCTCATGAAGCGTGACGGAAAAAATGAAGCCCACAGCATCACCGAATTGTATCTCTTTGCCGGTTTGGGCCGGGAAAAAGCGGAGCATGTGGAAGCGGGCGATATTTGTGCGGTTGTGGGCATTGAGGATGTGGACATCGGCGATACCATCGCGGCGGCGGAACATCCGGTGGCTTTGCCGTTAATTGATGTGGACGAACCGACGCTTAGTATGATTTTCAGCGTCAATGATTCACCTTTTGCCGGGCGTGAAGGCAAATTCATTACCAGCCGGAATGTGCGTGATCGGCTGTATCGCGAATTGCAGAGCAACGTGGCGTTGCGGGTGGAAGATACGTCTTCCGCGGATTCGCTGCGCGTCAGTGGTCGCGGGCTGCTGCACCTGGGCGTTTTGCTGGAGAACATGCGGCGCGAGGGTTATGAATTGCAGGTCAGCAAACCCAAGGTAATCTTCAAGGAACTCAACGGACACAAGTGTGAGCCGGTGGAAAATCTCGTTATTGATGTGCCGCAGCAGCACGTAGGCTCGGTCATGGAAGCCATCGGCAATCGTCGCGGCGAACTGGTAAGAATGGATTCCAAGGGGAACATGACCCATCTGGAATTTACCATTCCCGCCCGCGGGCTGATCGGCCTGCGGACGCGTCTGTTGAACGCCACACAGGGCGAAGCCGTCATGCACCATACGTTCCATGATTATCAGTTCATCCGCGGTGCTCTGCCGGGCCGGCAGAACGGTGTAATGGTCAGCATGGAGCTTGGCACCACCAATGCCTATGCGCTCGATACGCTGCAGGAACGCGGCGTCATGTTTATCAAGCCCGGTGATGAAGTATATGAAGGTATGATTGTCGGCGAGTATAACAAGGACACGGACATTACCGTCAATGTGTGCCGTGAGAAGAAACTCTCCAACATGCGCACCACATCCAGTGATAAGAATATCATCCTCAAGCCGCCCCGGGATATGTCACTGGAAATTGCGCTGGAATACATTGAAGATGACGAACTGGTGGAAATAACCCCGCAGACCATTCGCCTGCGCAAGCGCTATCTTAAAGAGAATGATCGCAAACGTATGGGACGCTCTGATGCCGCCATGGAAGCGGTTTCCGGATGATCCACGGATTGCTTGGCCTTGGTCGAAACCCAGGAACATGACGATGAGCCGCATTGACGTGCATAATCACTATTTGCCGGGCATGGATGATGGCTGCCGCACCTATGCGGATGCGGTTCCATGTATTCGGGCCTTTATGGAAAAAGGCTACACCCGCTTTTTCCTCACACCGCATACCGGTCCGACGGATATGTGTGACATCCGGCCCCAAGCCACGATGGCGGCCATGGATGAATTTCGCCGCCAGATGGTCAAGGCCGGAATTACCGCCGAATTTCGGCCCGGCGGTGAACTGCGGCTTTCACCGGAAATGGCCCGCTGGACCGATATTTCCGCAGTGCCTACGTTTGGTATGAATACGCGGTACGTTCTGGCGGATTTATGGGAGCCTGATTGGCCCGCTTGGGCGGATCAGGGCGTGCAGTGGCTGCAAAATAATGGATTCACGGTCATTCTGGCGCATCCGGAACGCATGATGATCATGCGGGAAAATCCCAACTTTATTCAAGTTCTGGCGGATCGCGGCCTGTTATTCCAGGGTAATCTTGGTCCGCTGGGTGGTTCTGAACCTGAAGCGCAACGCCTGCTGGCGGAACGATTTCTACAGGATGGCCGGTATTTTATGCTCGGTTCCGACTGCCATCGCATAGAGCACGCCGTCGCGCGCCTCAAAGGCTTTGATCGGGCCAAAGAACTCGTGGGCGGGAAAATAGTGGATCAACTCACGATTGAAAATCCCGGCAAACTCTGGGTGCCGCCGCACAGCGGCGAAGCCGCAACCAAAAGTCATGTTGCAACAACGGGATAGAACCCGGTATTACACGGATAACCCAGCGCGGCTCCGCCGCAACCAAAACGTCTTATCCCCATATTTTTACCGGCTCGCCACGGGGTAATGTTTACCTCAATAACACGGATTTTTGGAAAACTGTGTCGAAGAGCGCGACTAAAAAATCTTTGTCCCGGCGCGCCGTGGGCGAAGAATTTACCGAGTTGTGGCACAGATTTTACGATATGCGGGTTTTGGAGCGCGAAGGGCCAAGGGCCAATACTGATAATTACTGATACTTCTGATCAAAGGCACGACGGAAATTCACACGGAGGCACCAGTGGTAGTGGAGGAACGTGACGGAAAGTAGCCGCCGCGGCGGCTCGAGCAGGGGCACAGAGAAAGTTGAACCGCAAAGTCCCGGCGCGGGGACTGTTGATTTCATCCCGTTTTGCGGGGTTCCAACAGCGCATTATTGCCCTTTGCCACTTTTGCCCGCCCACTGCTGGCGAGTGGCAATGGGCACATAGCCGATGGCCAGGCGCTTGGGCGGTGTGACGAGTTGGGCCGGGTCGAGATAAACCAGCGAGCCTCGGGTTGGCGGCGGCAGGTACGGACGATTTTTTGTCCAATGGCGCTGCAGCATTTCGGCTCGCTTCTGCATTTTGTCGCGTTCGGCCCGGCTAAGATCGGCGTGCAGCAGCGCGGGCTGATCTTCAAAACGATACCAGTAATAGGTTACCAGCGAGCCATCGCTTAAGTGAGCGTAAAATGGTCCGGCCGCCGGGCCGGGCTTTTTGTATGAACTGTTGGGGCTGTCCGGCGTGATGTAGGGCTTCGGTGGACGCCTTCGCGATGGATAAAAATTGATCCCCTTAAGCCCAGTTGCAGAGGGAACATCAGCCGCGTGTACCGCATGCCATTGGACATGTTTTCCACGGTGCACAAGCCGGTAAAATCGCGGTAACAGGGCTCGCTTTCCATCGGGGCCGCCGTGCACTAACTGCCGGTTCCAAGTGAAGCCATAGGACGCCGGGTCAGGAAGAAATGCTTTGGCGAAAAGCGTCCAAGGCAGCGCGGCTCGCTGCGGCTTGGATGTACTACGGGCATAGAGCTTCCATGTAGACCAAAAATGGGGTTTAAACCGCAGCACAAAGCCCTGCGCCAAAGGTATCCTGCCGCTCACCGCCGGGCCGCCGTTAAACCAGGATTTTACGGGGTCCCAAAGCGCTCGACGGTTGTAACTGATCAGGCGATTGAGCAGGACGACGTTCCCCTGGTTGTCGGCCGGGAACGACACCTGCCCGAGACGCGCGTAGGTGCCCCTGCTTATCCGGCTTATCGCGGCCGGAAGATACTGTGTTTCCATCTGAAAGGCCTTATTGGCACTGGACCACCGCGAGTCAAGCAGTTTGCCAACGAGGCGCGCGTGCCTTACGGCGGGGCGGTTCCAGAAGTACGGCGTAAAAAAACAGACCGGCCCCTTGAAGTTGCGTGTGAGAT
>JAJYGE010000466.1 GCA_021785155.1 Planctomycetota bacterium | reverse complement strand
CTGGCTGTGCGTCACCGCCGACCATGATGCCCAGACTGTTCTTAAAGTATTCGGCGGCGCTGAATGGGCGTACATCGTAGAAATCATCGCAAACGCTTAAGGCCCGGATACGCGCGAGCTTTAAAATCGGCCAATGTCTGGTCAGATGATCGTAACCCGCCACGTACCAGGCCCCTTGATAATTGCGCAGGTAATATGGATCAAATCGCCGCTGCGTTTCCTGTTCCTTGGTCTGCACGTAATAAGTCATATCCACGGAATGCCGCCCGACAATAGCTTGGTGCAGGGGTTCAAACCATTGAGCCCCTTTGGATAGCACGGGGGCGGGCACAAATTCTACCCGCCCCTGCGCGCGGCGAACGTCTTCGCGTTGGCTTTCCGGCAGTGCATCAAGCAGCTTTGCCAGCAGTTTATCGAGGCGCTTGGACAGTGACGGCGGCATGACTGGGCGGATGGCCTGCACCGCCGTGGCCAGGGCGTGCATTTCATCCTCATCCAGTTGTACATTGGGCACAACAAAGGTGAGATTCGTGTATTTATAGGTCTGCAGGGCGCGGTCGTATTCAATGGGAGCGTGCAGATCGTCGCGCATCAGCTCAAGAAGACGCCGCAAAGTACGTTCATCAATTCCTTCCAACTTGTCCAACAGTGATTGTTTCGTGCAGGGCCGCTGGCGGTGCCATTGCTGGCGCAGTTGGCGGTCGATTTCCACAATTTTCCACAGGCGCGAGCGAAATTTACTGTACCGACTTCTGGCCATAGGCAGCTATTATCGCGCGGCGTACAAATGCCGCAACAATCGGGTTCCAACACTCAATTTTCCAATCCACCTTGTATTGCAACCATCCGGTGCACGCACTGGGCGAATACGGTCATTCGCGTCTTGCGGCAGCGTTGCGTTGTACGCGGGGCACAGCGAGGCGTCATAACACGCATTGCGGCCATGCGGCTGCAACTTCGCGTCAAGTGGGGCGTTTGTACTTCAGGTTCATCGACGGGCCGGTGTGAGAATGTTGTGCGGCATTTTCTGATGGCCGCAAAGGATTCTGATGATGGCCTCCAAATTGTGCCGATAATAATGTATCGGCCATTGTCGCAACTGAATATCGGGAGTATCTGCCATGCTCACGGCTTCTGACTCGCTTTTAACGCCCATCTGGTCGAATCCTTCATTTAAGTGGAATTGGCGCACAGCCAGCCATCTGCTGAACCGGGGTGGTTTTGGCGGTACGCCGGAAGATATTGATGCTCTGGTGCGCATGGGGCCGCATCAGGCCATTGACAATATGGTGTATTATCACGATATTCCGGACGATCTTCCCGCACTGGAATTCGGGCCATTGTCACACCGTGCGTTTTCCAATTTTCGTGAAGCGCGGCGGTTTCTTCGGCCATTATCCAAGAAGGAACGGCGGGAATATTTTCAACTCACAACTCAGGCCGGGTTTTCCAAAATGCAGGAGATGCGGTGCTGGTGGATTAACCGGATGGTAAAAACGAAACGTCCGCTGGAGGAGAAAATGACGCTATTCTGGCATGGATTATTCGTCAGCGCATTTTCCTCGGTGCATAACGCCTATCACATGTACATGCAGAATCAGTTGTTCCGGCAATTCGCCACCGGCAGCGCCAAGGTGCTGACATTGAACATCAGCAAAGACCCGGCCATGTTGCGCTACCTGAACAATAATCAGAACCGTAAGGGGCACGCGAACGAAAATTATGCCCGGGAGCTGATGGAACTCTTTACCATGGGAATAGGCAACTATACGGAAGAGGATGTGCGGCAATCCGCGCGGGCGTGGACCGGCTGGACATTTGTCGGAGATCGGTTTGTGTTCCGGCCGTTTCAGCATGATGATGGCGAAAAAACATTTCTTGGCCATACCGGCAACTTTAATGGTGATGATATTGTTCGGATTATTTTCCAGCAGCCGGCGACGGCGAAACATTTTGCCTTTAAGCTCGCGGCATTTTTTACCTCGGATGATCCGCCACCGGAAATTGTTGATGCTCTGGCGCAAAAACTGCGCGCATCGGATTGGCGGATGGCACCAGTGTTGGAACAGTTGTTTTCCAGCCGCTGGTTTTACTCGGATGTGGTCATGCGGAAAAAAATTAAATCTCCCATGGAACTGGTGGCCGGGAGTTTCCGGGCATTGAACGTTCCGGCACCGAATGTCAACGGCATGCTTTACAGCATGAAATCGATGGGGCAGGAATTATTTGAAGCGCCCAATGTTGGTGGTTGGCCCCACGGGAGGGCGTGGATCAACACCAGTACCTTATTTGCCCGCTACGATATGCCCGCATCGCTGGTGACGGGGCGCCGCCCCACGCACACCCAAAGCGCCGCGTGGAATCGTCCGCAAGCGGCCCTGCTTACAGAGTTTCAGACGGGCTTTTCGCCGGAACTGGACTTGGCAAGAGCCGGTGTTGCCACCACCGATGGAGCTGTGGATTATTTTCTTAACAGATTGATTGCAGATGAAGTGGATCCGGGCAAACGGGCGGAATTGATCCGTGTTTTGAACGGGTCTGATTCGGCGGATGGCCGACCGCTGAATCCCGCGGATGGCGCAACACATTGGCGACTATTGGATGTTGTGGAATTGATTATGGCCATGCCGGAGTACCAATTGTGTTAGATCGGGTAGGGCAATTTTTCGAGGCGGGATACCGTTGTCGGACACACTGGACATCGAAATGCGCGGGCCGGGGCTACGCGGCTAAAATGGTGTCAGGCGTGCCAGTCCAGTGCCCTGTTCCACCCGTAATTACGGATGGAACAGGGCACCAGGGTCCGCATTGATTGCACGCTCGGAAAACCGTGAACTTTGCAAGAGGTGATATATATGGATACGTTGCATACACGCCGAATTTTTGTCGCCCGCGGATTGACCATTCTTTCCGCCGCGGCCACGCTGCCGGCATTTCTTCAGCGCACGGCATTGGCAATGAATAATCCCGCGGATCAACCCTTGACGCAAACCGGGGCCGGGCGCGGTGATGATCGCGTGCTGGTGGTGGTGCAACTGGGCGGCGGCAACGATGGCTTGTCTACCGTAATACCGGTGGACAATGATGATTACCGTCGGGCGCGACCGCGTTTGGCGATTACGAAAAACTTACTTTCGCTGGGGCATTCGCTGGCACTGCATCCGGCGATGACGGGCATGAAGGCGCTTTATGATCAGGGGGAAATGGGTGTGATTCTGGGCGTGGGATATCCTAATCCCAACCGGTCTCATTTCCGCTCAACGGCAATTTGGGAGACCGGCGAACCGGCGAAAATCGGCAAGCGCGGCTGGCTGGGACGATATTTTGACGCACAGTGTTCCGGGGCTGATCCGGTAAGCCCGGATGCGGGGATCAGCATCGGGCCGTTATCACCGGTGGCTTTGGGCGGAAGTAAATTTCAGCCGGTATCCTTCCAGACACCGGAGCAATTCCAATGGCTGCCGGGGCGCGGCGGGGATAAAACCCATCGGCAGTTAAGAGATGTGTATCGCAGCATAAATGGTATCGGGCCGCATGATACGCCGTGCCCGATATGCGCGAATCAGGAATTGGATTTTCTGCAGCGCACGGCGTTGGATGCGGAAATTTCAGGCCGGGATATACGTGATGCGGTGGATAAGGCGCAAAATCATGTCAGTTATCCCGCCTCGCAGTTGGCCCGATCGCTAAGTCTGGTGGCGAGGATGATTGCATCCAATTTGCCGACACGGGTTTATTATGTATCCATGGGTGGCTTTGATACACACGCTGAACAACAAAACGCGCATGACACATTGATGGCGGAAATTTCCGATGGCTTATCGGCCTTTATGCGGGATCTAAAAGCGCAGGGGTTGCATCAGAAAACCATGGTGGTGACATTTTCTGAATTTGGCCGGCGCGTGGCGGAAAATGCCAGCCTCGGGACCGATCATGGCACGGCCGCACCGATGTTTATTCTCGGCGGCGGCGTAAAATCCGGCTTGATCGGCACACAGCCATCGTTGGCTAAAGAACACCTGCAAATGGGCGATCTGAGATTCACCACGGATTTTCGCAGCGTGTACGCCAGCATTTTGTCCAACTGGCTGAAAGCGGACAGCCAGGCGATTCTGGGGCATGGATTTAAGACGCTGGATCTGATAAAAGTGTAAATATCCGGGGCGGCGGCGGCGGCGGCCGCCGCAGAGCAGAGAATCCCGGTGCGCCGGGACGGTCGCAAGATAAGGCAACCCCCTAGTGCCCTGTCACGCCTAAATATTAGGATTGACGGAGGGCCAGGGGGTTGTGGGCGCGAAGGGAGGAGGAAAGTGTATGGGAACATACATTGACGACGAGCGCCAAAGCCCACGG
>JAJYGE010000492.1 GCA_021785155.1 Planctomycetota bacterium | reverse complement strand
CGATCACGACTCTTCTCATGAACGCTTGGGCCGGTAAAAATCCCGGCCTGCTTACTGATGTCCTGATCGACTCCTCCTGAACTTGCCTGCTGGAGCCGCGGAGCGGTAAACAGTTACCTACTGCTCAACTCTCTACTGTTCTCTTCTCTGCGGCCGCCGCCACGGGTGCCCGGGAATATTGCCACGACGCCCTACACCGAGGCGCAATAGTTGGTCTTCAATCCCGGTATACGCGTTTCAGCTCCGTAGGGTGGCGTTGAAGCGGCCCGCCAGCAGTGTCAAAACGGTCTTTACCTGCTGATCCACATGTTCTGATCTGAGCGTGGCTTGCGGGTCACGGAATACCAGGGTCAGCGTAACGCTTTTTTTGCCGGAGCCGATTTGCGCATTGCGGAAAGTACCGACAAATTCAACGGATTGAAGAAATTGGATATTGTCGGCGTGAATTGCCGCGGAAATATCAGCCCAGCGCACCGCATTGGCCACAACAATGGACAGATCCCGTTGTATCGTCGGGAAGCGCGGCAGTGGCTGGGCGCGGCGAATGGGCGTGAAAATGGACACAAGTAATTCCAAATCCAATTCCGCCGCCGCCGTCGGATTCCGCAGGTCATAAAAAGTCGCAACTTCCCGACTGATCACGCCAACCGAGCCAATATCGGTTGCCACCTGATTGCAGTTTATCACACATCGTCCGCCGATACCGGGCACCAATCCGGGGCCATCTTGCGGTTGCACGGTCAATCGGGTGGTGGGGTTGAGCCGCTCCAGAACCTCCCGCAGGGCACCGAGAACCTGGGATACATCATCCGCGATCAGTGCGATGCGGCGTTGCTCTTTGGGTGAACTATCCGCCGATGAAGGTTGCCAGAAGACGCTGCAATATTCAAACAGGTGGGCATTGGAATTGCCATTATTCTGGTTGAAAGCCCGTGCCCGCAAGAGGCCCGTCCAAATGGATGGGCGCAGAGCATTTTCCGCTTTGCGCACCAGTTCACTGACCTGCACCGGCGCTGTCCCGGCCGGCAGAAATTGCCGGGCCTCGACCTGACCGACAAAGCTGTGCGTAATGGCCTCCGAAAATCCACAGGCACAAAGCGTGCGGCGAATAGTCCGCATGGCGTCGGTGCGGTGATCAGCCGATGGCACGCGGTGGGAAATAATGCTGTTTACCGGGACGTTGCCATAACCCCAGAGTCGAGCAACTTCTTCAATTAAATCTATCTCCCGGGAAATATCCGATCTGAAGCTCGGTATCGAACAGGAGACAGTGCCATCCTTGAGTTCCGGGGATAATTCCAGCCGTTGGAGAATGTCCAGAACCTCATCCAGCGGCACCTGTACGCCCAAAATCTCCGCCAGCCGCTGGGGCCGCAACGTTACGATCGTGGGGGCTGACTTGATATTTCCCGCTGCTGCGCAGCCCGGAGCCACCTCTCCGCCGGCTACCTCCAGAATCAGTGCAGCCGCACGGCGCGAAGCGTATTGAGCCATGGCGGGGTCAATGCCCCGCTCAAAACGGAAAGAGGAATCACTGAATAACGTCAGCGCGCGGGCGGTTGATCGAATGGATAAGGGGTTGAATTGCGCTGATTCCAGAACAATATCCCGCGTGGAATCGGTGACCTCACTGGATTGGCCGCCCATCACGCCCGCGATGGCCAATGGACCGGCGGCATCCGCGATGACCATCATGGAAGCGTTGAGCTTATAGGCGCGGCCATCAATGGCGGTGATGATTTCTCCATCCGCCGCCGTATCGACGACAATACGGTGATCGCTAATTCGAGCGGCGTTAAACGCATGCAGCGGCTGGCCTGTTTCCATGAGCACGAAATTGGTGACATCCACGATATTATTGACGCTGCGCAAGCCGACGGATTCCAGTGCTGTGCGCAGCCATGGCGGCGACGGGCCGACCTTTACATTGCGGATCAGCCGGGCGGAGTAATAGCCGCACATTTCCGGCACAAGAATCTTAACCCCGATCTGACTGTCCGCCGGGGCACCGGCTTCGGGGAGATTCACTTCCGGCGTGGTGAATTTAAGTTTGAACAAGGCCGCCAGTTCCCGCGCCAGGCCGAGGTGGCTTAAGCAATCCGTGCGATTGCTGGTAACTTCCACATCCAGCACATCCGTACTATCGACGTGATGTATATTTTCCACCACCAATCCGGCATGAATCAGAGCTTCCTGCGCCGCGGCCGCGGATGGAACAGCGTCGAGATACCGGGCAATCCAATTCAGGGCAATTTTCATACTACATCCATATAACAACCATTCATTATAACAACCATTCATTTAATCAGATCGCACAAGCGTTCCGACCATGCCGCCAAGACGGGAAAGATTACGCTTATCCGACGCCAGCGGCAAGTCCGTGCGGTGCCCCGGTGTTTTGCGCGGCGTGGCCGGAACTGGCCACAACACAAATGCCGTGGTCTTTACCGCGCGACAAGGGTCTTCACATTGTGGTCACGGCGCTGGTCCCTGCCGCATATTGGCCTGATTTGCAGAGGCTCCTGGACATCAGGAACCTTATGGAATGTTTACAAGGCACATATTGCGGCTCCGGAAATCTCCCTTGCCATAATTGCCAACCGGTAACAGGGTGCAATTATTTTGGGCTTTGCGCAGCAGGCGTCAAAACTGTTAAAACAAACAGGTGCTTGGAAGGGTATTTCGCGGGGGGCATGTGGTATTGGATAATCTGTGCCGGTAGATGAGACAGTGTCGGTGCAACAAAAATAAGATCGGTGGGCCAGGGGCTATAGACATGATGTGTGTAGTTTTCCCATGTGCCCCATTGTTCTCCCGGCTTATGTTGCGCGTAGTCGAAGGTATCCCGTAACGGCACGGTGGCTGCGGTTCCCAGCAACGCCTGATAAACGGCGTGATCGGTGCGGGAATGATTCATATCTCCCAGTAGAATGGCGCGGGCCGCGGGATAGCGCCTCTGCCATTGCAATAAAATCGCATGGAGTTTTTCCGCACTTACCACGGCGTTGGTTTCCCAATGACGCAGATGCACATCCAATACGATCAAGTCTGGAAAATATCCGGCACGATCCTCCAGCACCACCAGTGAGAAATAGGTGTTTTCTGTGGGGTTGCTTTGCGGATGATGCGGTCGCACTCTACCAAAAGTTCCTGCCAGTCGTTTGAACCGGCTGGTGCGATACCAGATCTGATTCCAGGTGCTAAGTGGTGCCGCCAGGGTGGCGGCAAGATTGCTGTGGATAGCCGCGCCATCAGGGAAATGGGAATAGACCGGCAACTGGGGTATCAGCCAGGCGGTTTGGGCGGGCGTTGAGGCCTGCATGCCGATAATGTCGGGATTGATGGCATGTAAAACTTTAACCAGGACATCCCGGCGTATGGACCAGCGATGAATGCCCTCGTTGGGACGCAGCAGATTGATGTTGGCGGTAAGAACTCGGATATCCGGCGCAGTCGCCGCGATTGCCGGCGTTGGTTTGGCCATTCGCAACAATGGCGGTTTGTAAATGGCGAAGAGGATAAGAACGGCCACGCCAACCAGCAGAAGAAAGTAAATGATAGTTGTACGGTAAACGCGGCGTCGGCGCATTATTTAAGCTCGTTTCTGAATATTATTTTCGGCGGAAAAGTGTATTTTAATTGCCCGATCCATCAGTGCCGGAAATGCGGCGGCAATGGCCATGGCGTAACGCACCGGGGCATAGGGCCATAATTCGGGATGCGGATGTTCAATAAGTTTCACGATTTTTCCGGCCACCAGTTGGGCGGATTGTTTTTTGCCCAGGCCATCAACGCGTCTGCCGCTGCGTTGCGTGGCCTGCTGAAAAAATTCGGTATCGGTGGTAATGGGATGAACGCTGCTGACATAAACGCCGTGGGCGGACAGTTCAATGCGTTGGGCTTCCGCCAGTGAAAGTTGCGCGGCTTTGGTCATGGCATAGGCACCCATTTGCGGAATGGCGCGTCGCGCAATGGCCGAGGATACGACAATTATGTGGCCGGATCGTTGTTCCATCATAACCGGTGCCGCCGCCGCCATGACATACCATGTTCCCATGACATTGACCCGCCAGATTTCCTCCATTTGCTCCGGCGTGGTCCGATGCACCGGCGCTCGCAAACCGAAGCCGGCGTTGGCAATGGCGACATCCAATCGGCCAAATTTATCTTTGGCCGATTGCACCAGTTTGGTCACATCATCGCGTGATGTGACGTTGCAGGATTGTATCAGTACATGACCCCCAAGGCCTTTGGCCTGTTCGGCGACGGATTCCAGCTTGTCCATGCGTCGGGCACCAAGAATCAGCGTGGCTCCACGTTGTGCCAAACGCAAGGCGCACGCGGCACCGATACCCGAAGACGCACCGGTTATCAGTATCACCATTTTCGACGGATCAATGCCCATACATAATCCCCATTGTGACTGAACCCTGTAAGCCCTATTTATATCATAATCGGGATTTCATGGCGCGGCAGTCGTGGTGGTTGAAGGCGGTCGCGGCACCAGCACTTCATCGGATCGAATATCAACGTAGGATCGCCCCGCATCAATACGGTGATATTGCTGATAGACCTCTTCCAGCAGTTGGAGTTTGCGGGAGGCGGGGACTTCATAAAAACCTTCTTCTCCGGGGGGAAGGCCCCAGTATATTTCCGTTCCGAAGCGGGTTTTGAGAATAATTTTAGGGGTGGTGGGGGGCACATGCGCATACATATTGGCAAGATCAATGGATTGAATTTCACCGGAATATGGCCGGCCGGACAACAGCGCAATCATCTGCAGGCCCAGGGTGATGCCGGGACCGGAAAACCGCTGCCCCGGCACCGGTGCCAGGACCGTCAGGCCGCTGATCCGCATTAACCAATTCAAAGCCGGCAGATCCATTGCGGTATACGTCCCCGGTAAACGCGTGGCGTGGGGGCCAATGAGATAATACTTTCCGTTAACGGATACCAGCCCGGCGGGCCTGCGATAGCGGCAGGCGATTTCAATAATCTGTTCATGCGGCAGCCAGACGCGGCGCACATAATCCACGCGCTTAATCCATGCATTAAATCCCTGTGACTGATCGCGCGTGAAGTGCCGGGCCAGAATCCGGAGAATGTGCCCATCCAGCGGATTGCGCAGCTCCGCGGCGTAGGCGGGGTGACGTTTGTTAAAAATGGTGTACTGCACCGCTTCGGCGGCCAGAGAATTAAGAATTGGAGTAGCCAGCCAGGGCGGTGCGTCAATCATGACAATACGTTTCAACGGGCGGTCTTTGGCACGCCGGGCCATCAGCGCGTTTCCGTAAATATTCAGCCGGGAAAACCCCTCCACCAGCAATGCGACAATCAGAAGTACCACGCAGAACATTAACGTGCTGCGCACCCATGGAATCTCCCACGGGCGATGATAGGTCGGTTTGAACGGAGATTTAGCCATGCGTTTCACAATGCCTGTTTCTAGGGGCGGGTTTACGCGGTTGCGGCCACCGTCGCCATGCGGTCTCGAACGGCCATTCGCACCAGACGGTCACAAAGTTCATCAAACGCAATGCCCGCCCGGGCCGCAGCCTTGGGTACCAGCGAATGGCTGGTAAATCCCGGCAGGCTGTTGAGTTCCAGCACCATCGGCTCCAGCGTCGCCTGATCGACCATGACATCCACCCGCGCCAAATGGCGGGAACCGATGCAATTGTACGTTTCCAACGCCAATCGCGTAACCTTGTCCAGCACCGCGGATGGTAAATCAATGTCGAAGAGATACTCCGTATCGGCGCGCTGATATTTGGCCTGATAGTCATAAAACGTGGACATCGGGCGAATGTGAATGATCGGCAGGGCTTTTCCGTCTAATATTCCCACTGTCAATTCCGGCCCGGCGACAAATCGTTCCACCAGCATGGCCCCATATTCAGGCAGTGTTTCCGCCAGATGGGCGCGGGCCTCCTCTATATTGCCGCATATTCGGCAGGCCATGGAACTGCCATCGGATATGGGTTTGATGACGCAGGGATAACCAATTCCGCTCCGCGGCGTCCAGCTATCCTTAAATTTCCCGCCGCTTACCACCTGCCAGTTCGGCGTGGTGATGGACTTTTCCGCCAGAACACTTTTCGCGGCGACTTTATCCATGGCCAGCTTGGATGCCGCCGGTCCGGACCCGACATACGCCATGCCGCGCGATTCCAGAATTTCCTGCAATTGGCCGTCCTCGCCAAAGGTTCCGTGCAATGCCGGAAATACCAGATCACAAGGGTGATGATCCAGCGCGCCGAGATTATCCGGGCCGATATCCGCTTCAAAAACCGTATGGCCCCGCTTGCGCAGGGCCTCGGCAATTTGGGCTCCGCTGGAGAGTGATACCGTGCGTTCCCGTGATATTCCGCCGGCCAGCAGAGTAATATTCAGTGTTTTAATCGGCGTGCCCATGAGATTCTCCTGTAATCAGTGGTACGGTGGCAATCCCGTCATTGAACGGGGCGTTGTCGTAACATCCGCTTCCTGAGTATATACGAATGAACGTCCTGCGCCGTTTACCAGATGACGACTTCACTTTCCAGTTCAATTCCATGTTTCGCGCGAACTCGTTCCCGCGCCAGATCCATCAGCGCCAGCACCTCCGCGCTGGACGCGCCGTGGCGGGCGATGATGAAATTGGCATGATGGGTCGAAATTTCGGCACCACCGATGCAATGCCCCTTCAGCCCGGCTTCATCAATGAGCTTGCCCGCCGACATGCCGTCGGGATTGCGGAAAATACAGCCGGCGCTGTTGTCTTTCAGCGGCTGGGTGTTGCGTTTGTACATCCAGATTTCCTTGACCCGCTGGGTCAGGCGTTCCGGATTTTCCGGTGTTAACTCAAACACGGCTTCGAGAATGAATTTCGCGTTGATATTGCTGCGGCGGTATTGAAAAACCAGATCATCGCGTTGCCGCGTAAAAATATTGCCGTGCGAATCCATCACCGTTACTTCCGCCACGGTCGAACCGATGTCGCCAAAGGCTCCTCCGGCGTTCATGCGTATTTCCCCACCGACTGTACCGGGAATGCCGGCCTGGCATTCCAACCCGGCGAGGCCCATTTTCGCCAGATCCAGAACCAGTTTCAGAACATCCGTCCCCGCTCCGACCCGCACGAGCCGCTCATCACAATCCATCTTTTTGAACGTCGGGTTGGAAAGTGAAATCACCGCGCCATCCACGCCCTGATCCCGCACCAGCAGATTCGCGCCGCCGCCCAGAATGTACATCGGTATTCCATTTTCATTCAGACGTCTGACCACAGCCGAGAGTTCCTCCCGGCTGCGTGGCTCAACAAAATAGCGCGCAGCGCCGCCCAGATGAAACCATGTCATGGGGGCCAGCGGCACATCAGTGCGCACAATACTTTCGAAGTCGGCATACCAAATCATGCGTTATTTCCCAAACCGGGCCTGCGCCCATTGTTACAACCAGATCACCGGGTTTCAGTTCCGTAATAAGATTCGCCAGCACCTCCGGAAAAGTCGGAAGATAACGACTTAATCGTCCGTGGGCGGTAATCCTATCGACCAGAATCCGCGCGTTGACCGCTTGTCGGTCTTCCTCGGTATCGCGCGCAAAATAAATGTCCGGCACAATGACCATATCCGCATCGGAAAAGCTGTCGGAAAATTCGTTCAGCAAGCAGCGCGTGCGGGAATGTTGATGGGGCTGAAATACACAAATCAGCCGACGGGGCTGATATAGTTCCCGTAACCCGGCGAGCGTGGCCCGAATTTCCGTGGGGTGATGCGCATAATCATCCACAATGGTCACGCCATTTATTTCTCCCAGCAGTTCGCTGCGACGATTGGCACCGGCGAAATCTTCAATCGCCGAGGCGATCACGTCCCACGCGACATGACAATGCCGCGCCATGGCCGCTGCCACCAGGCTGTTGCCGATATTATGTCGTCCGGGAATACGCAGCGCCAATCGACCAACATTCCGGCCTTTGTATGCCACCGTATAGGAAAGTTTGCCATGTTCCGATTGAATATCCGTTGCCAGCCAGTCCGCAGTGCCGGTCAGGCCATAGGTTTCGACCCGTGCCTTTGCCGCGGCGGCGGCCTGCATGCACCACTGGTTTTCCGCATTGGTGATAATCACACCTTGCGTATCGACCTGCGAGATAAACTCCCCGAAGGCCTGCGTGATGTCATGAATATCACGGTAGTAATCCAGATGATCCGGCTCAATATTCAGCACGGCGGCCATGCGCGGATGCAGATTCAGAAAACTGCGATCAAATTCACAGGCCTCGGCAATAAAACAATCTCCCGCGCCGCCGTGTGCCGAACCGCTCAACTGCTGGGAACTCGCGCCAATAATGTACGACGGATCCATTCCCGCACGCAATAATATATAGGCCAAGAGCGAAGTAGTGGTGGATTTTCCGTGCGTACCGGCAATTGCAATTCCATGTTTGAGGGCCATAACTTCGCCGAGCATCTGGGCATATTTGGTCACATTCAACCCCGCCCGTCGGGCTTGGCAGAGTTCCGGGTTGTCGGCACGTATGGCGGCGGAGTAGACAACCCGTTGGGCATCATGCGGAATCTCCTCCGCCGTCTGCTGATCAGAAATCCCAATGCCCATAGCCGCCAGTTTTTTCGTTGCCGGCGAGGTGGTCTTGTCCGATCCGGATACAATCGCCCCCATCTGGGCGAGCATTTGTGCCAGACCGCACATGCCGCTGCCTCCAATCCCGATAAAGTGCACCCGTTGCCCGCGGAGATCCGCCATCCGGGCGGAGATATCCGTTGCATCAGTCGAATCAATAACATCCATTTTCATTGATGATCTCCGATCCGTATATGTATCTGTTCAATAAGCCAGTCGGCCACGGCCGACGCCGCGCCCGGTTTGGCCTGAGATTTGGCCGCCATGGCCATTTCTGAAAGGCGATCCGGTTCGGAAATCAGCCGCATGAGCACCGGTTTAAGTCTCGCAGCATTACTGGCGGCCTCCTTTGTGTCATGCACCAGCACGGCCGATCCGGCGGTGCACAGCATCTGCGCATTGGCATCCTGATGATGATCGTTATGGAATGGATAGGGCATTAAAAGAGCCGGCACGCCCATCTGGGCCAATTCCGCGCACATGCCGGCACCAGCGCGGGAAATCGCCAGATCAGCCATCGACCATACCGCCGCCATATCGTCGCAATAATCCATAATTGTCCATGGTATACACTGCAACCTCTGCGCAATTCCGCGCAACTCCGCCGCATGGTCCAATCCGGCCAAATGCAAAATTTGCCAGCGTGATTCACCCGCTCCGTTGAGCAGTTGTTGAATTTCCACGTCGGCCGCCAGCGTGGCAATCGCCTGATTGATTGTTTGGGCACCCAGCGACGCGCCGGAAATAACCAGAGTCTTCCTTTCCGTTTCCAGACCCAATCTGCCGGCGGCCTGGGCACGGCTCATGGGGACCATCGCACTGCGAATGGGGCACCCCACCACCCGCGCGCGATCGCCCGCCTTTCGGGCGTCCCTTCCGCCCAGCGGCCATTGTGTAAAAATTACTTTCGCCCGCCGCATTAAAAACCGATTCGCTCGTCCGGCCAGCGCATCGGGATTTACCAGTGCCATGGGAATATTCGCTCGAACCGCTTCATGGGCCACCGCACCGGCCGCGTATCCACCGAGAGCCAGGACGGCCGCAACATTGTGCTCCCGGAAAAATGCCCGCCAGTAATGGCAGGTCTGATTCCAAGCCAGATAAAATGCCGGCCACCGTAAGGCATTGACATTAAACGGACGAATTCCCTGGGGAATATAATTTGAATTAAAACCTCCCAGCAGGCGTTGATCAATAACACGCGGTGTGGCGGCCCATATAATATGAACCGCCTGCCGCACCGGATGCAGCAGTTTTTCCAACGCTTCCGCCACGGCCAGGCCGGGATAAATATGACCCCCTGTGCCGCCTCCCGCCATGATGATGTAAAGTGGTTTTTCATATTTCATCGCGGGCAGTTGCGCCTGCCCCGGCGAAGTGGCTGTTGGCGGCATCGTATTATCAGGTTGAACGCTCAAGAGTGTCATACGCCACCATGCCCGGCGGAATTTACCGCCGATGCCTGCAATGGCAAAGGCGAACGCTCTATCATTGGTGTGGATAATGCCGTGCCCGCGCTTTCGTGTCGATTAATCCGTTCGACGCTCATGACCAATCCGATGGCACCGGCGGTAAGTATCCAGCCGGTGCCGCCAGATGAAATCAGCGGTAAAGCTATACCTTTAGTAGGCACCGTAACGGTCACCACGGCGATATTCATCGCCGCCTGAAGGCCAATCATCGCGCTGCATCCAAAGCAAATAAGCTTGCCGAACAGATCGCGGGATCGCCGCGCCACCCGCCATCCGGAAAATAGGAGTGTCAGATACAGAAAAATTACCAGCATGCATCCGAAGAATCCCAGTTCTTCTGAAATCAGGCTGAATATAAAATCGGTATTGTCTTCCGGCAGATAGCCCATTTTTTGAATGCCATCACCCAGCCCACGGCCCCAGAAACCGCCGCTGGCAAATGAGAGCAGGGATTGAATCGGATTATACCCCGCACCCTTGGGGTCCAGATGTGGATGCATGAAAATCATCAGCCGTTCCCGACGATACGGTACATGCCAAACCGCAAAGTACAGCACAATAATCGCGGGCGGCAGCAGCAGGGCGATGTGCCACCACCGGCAGCCCGCCATAAGCATCATGAGCATGGCGATGCCCGCCACCAGAGCTGCGGTTCCAAAATCTTCTTTCAGTATCAAAGCGCATGATGCGCCAACCACCAGCATCAGTGGCGCAAAGCCTTTCCAGAAGTCGCGTATCTGCTGACCGCGGTGAACGGCATAGGCGCTGATGAATAGTACCAGCGACCATTTCGCCAGTTCAGAGGGTTCAAAGCTCAAGGCATGCGAGCCAATCCGCAGCATCAGCCAGCGCTTGGCTCCATTGATATCCGTGCCCAGTCGCGTGAGTACCAATGCCAGAAATATAACACTGGCAATCATCAGGATGCTCGGCGCGGATCCAAGCAGGGTGCGACCGATCAACCGGCGATAATCCAGCCGCCACATACATACCAGCAGGGCCATGGCCAGCACAACGTGAATGGCTTCCCCATTGATTACCAGCCGCGCGAACCAGTCGTGGGTGGTCTGGCTGATCCGGGCATTGGCACTTTGTGTCATCAACAGCCCCACACCCAATAGCGACATGCAGGCGATGAACATGAGTTGATCATACGTCAGCGTTACCGGGCTTAACTGAATGGACAGTCGTCGTGCCGGTGCCGTGCCGGAAACATCAGGCAGTGATGCCGCCGCCTTTGGACGCGATTTGGCCCAGGCGATACGGGTTGGCCAGTTAATGGCATTACGGTTATCGCGCATCACGAACCCTCCCTGACCAATTGAAAATCCAAACGTAATCGACGCGCCACGTCATCATGGCGTTGTTGTATTTTGGACAGAAGATATTGTCGTAGTATTTTCACGCCGCAGCCAATTCCATGCCGCCATCTCAGGGACATCCTTGTTCCCTGCCACCTGGAACGTCCAGCACGCAGGGGCCTGTCTGAATCAGTCGCGCCAACGGCCGATAAAGCGGAACCTATTATAAACATATTTTCGTTGATTAGCCCATCAGGGGATGAGTTTTTCCAACATTTTTTTATTTTGCCTTTGGCGCAAACATCCGCCCGTTCCGTCCCCGATCAGATGAAAGTGGAGCAAGGGGGGGTGGCGGAATTTTTCGGCGACGGTAAAGTGGTGGTGCCTTGCAATGCAGTTGCGTCTTGGCGGCGATCCCGGCGCGGCGGGAGGTTGTCGGTTTGAGCTGGCGGCCCCGAAGCGTTCTCCGCCCGCGCCGCAGCCCATGGCAGAAAGAGTTATAAATATGCCTTTTGTTGATGATAACTTGAAACGCCTGGAAATTATTCTGCCTGCGGCCCCCAAACCCGTCGCGGCGTATGTGCCCTATGTGCATGCCAACGGTTTGGTATTCATCAGCGGGCAACTTCCCAGCCGGGATGGTAAAGTAATTTTTACCGGCTCTGTGCCCGGGGCCATCAGTGTGCTGACCGCCAAAGATGCCGCCCGGCTGGCCACCATCAATGCTCTGGCGGTTTTGAGGGATGCGGCAAATGAAGATTGGAACCGGGTGATACGCATGGTTCGTTTAGGCGTATTTGTGCAAAGCGATCCCGGATTTGACCAGCAACCTCAAATCGCCAATGGTGCCAGCGACTTACTGCTGGCCGTCTTTGGAGACGCCGGCCGCCACGCCCGCGCCGCCGTAGGAGCCTCTGCTTTGCCCCTCAACGCCGCCGTGGAAGTCGAATTAATCGCCCAGCTAAGACCGATTTGACACCGGGGCATTGCCCGTCTAGCATTTTCCAGTCGCAATTGAGTAATGGCGACGGATGATTTTGGAGATATTGGCTATGGCCAGCGAAAACGTATTAACTCTTACGGATGCAAATTTTCAACAGCAGGTTTTGGATAACAGCGAACCGGTATTGGTGGATTTCTGGGCGGAATGGTGCGGTCCTTGCCGCATGTTGGCCCCGACAATTGAGAAACTCGCCACGGAATATCATGGCAAAGTGAAGGTAGGCAAAGTGGATACCGATGCCAATCGGAACACCGCCATGAAATTCAATATCAGCGCGATCCCAACGGTTATTTTGTTCAATAAAGGCCAAATCGCCAAGAAATTCGTCGGCTTACAGCCTGAACGGGAATTTAAAGCCGCTTTGGACACCTTGGTAGCCAAATAATATCGTTGTGCGAATCGGCGTATATAGTGCCGCATGGTCAAACCATTACGGTTTGCCGCACGCCTTTGCGGATGTTTCTCGCGGTACGCTCCAGAAGATATTCCTGGCCCTGCAGAAGATGGCTTAATTTTCGCAATGCGGACATTTCAATCTGTCTGACCCGTTCGCGTGTAACGCCCAGACGGGCGGCGATCTGATCCAGCGTAAATGTTCCGCTGACCCCAATACCATTGCGCAACCTCAAGATGAAGGCCTCACGCTGTGGCAGTTTGTTTAACGTTACTTCGATCATGGCCGCCAGCTCGCTTTCCTCAACGGCCTTTTCCGGTGCTGGTGTGCTGGTGTCCTCCAGCAATTCATAAAGAGATTCTGAATGCTCCCCGGCTGGATCAGTTAAAGTTGCGGCGTGCATGGTGGAAGAAGCTCTGCGGGCGGCGGTGACCATCGCAACGCTTATGTTCATCTGTGTGGCCATGTCAGAATCCAGCGGAACCTCGCCATTTTCGTCGGTGGCCTTATTGCATTCTCCGCGTAAACGGGCAATGCGTTGACTCATATATACCGGCAGATGAATCGGGTGCCCATGGTGTATCAAGGCTCGACAGATGGCCTGGCGCACCCACCATGTGGCGTACGTGCTGAAACGCACTTTTTTATCCGGGTCAAACAGATCCACCGCCCGAACCAGACCAATGTTGCCCTCCGCCACCAGATCAATCAGGGCCACGCCTCCGCGACAATAACGTCGGGCGATACTTACCACCAGACGCAAATTGCAACGGATCATTTCCTGCCGGGAGGCAGGATCACCGTGCTTCCGAATTCGCCGCGCCAACGTGCGTTCCTGTGCTGCTGTTAACAGTGGAAAGCGGCATATTTCTTCAAGATATTGCCCTATGTCAAGTTCCCTGACCATGAGACCTTCTCCCTTCATTTCCCGTCCAAAAATTTTTCGTTCTCAACAAGTCAATTCAGATGCGTAAGCAGAAAATTGACAAAAGATAATGTACCTGAAGCTATCGGCAGATTGCAAGTAAAAAATTAATTATTTTCTCCGCATTGCCGTCCCATAATGTAACGCGGGTGTTGCGATGGTATCGCGTTGGGCAATGCGTCCAAAAATGGTCAGACTGTGTACCACACATGCTTTTACCGGCACAATTTGGCCTTCCAGACTGGCGGGACCGTCGAATACGACTATCTGATCGGCGGTTGTTCTGCCCGTAAGTTGAATGTGTCCATCCGGATTTATTATTTGTCCATGGGCAGTGCCGCCGGTGGGGGGCCGCATTAAGCCGGAGAGTCGTGCGCCCAGCTCCACACGTGGTTCGCGGGCGCTGGCGAGGGGCCTGTGACTATCACCCGCGCCGGCGATTACCGATTCCGCCGGCTGATCCCAGCCGCTGGGACCTTCACATAACACATCCACCGTTGCGTTCACAAGTTCGCGGTTTAGTTGCTCACAAATGTCGTTTTGCACGGTCAGCAGGTCCTGATGGCGGAATCGCTTAACCGCTTCGGGCACATCATCTTCATATCGGCGAATGGCAGCGGTTCCGGGCCGCGGCGAATATTTGAAGATGTACGCATTTTTATATCTGGCTCTGGCAGCCAATTCGCGTGTGGCCTGATAATCGGCCTCCGTTTCAGTGGGGAACCCCACAATAAAATCTCCGACGATGGCCAGTCCGGGCATAAAGGCTCGCGCCCGTTCCAGTAATTCCAGATAACTCTCCACCGTGTATCCCCGATTCATCATTTTCAGGATTCGATTCGAACCGGACTGCGCGGGAATATGCAAATAGCGGCAAATTCTGGGACATTGAGCCATTGTTTGCAGAATGTCATCACCAAAATCCGCCGGAAAACTCGTGATAAAGCGCAATCGTGGTAACTGCGGCAATTCGTCATGCACGCGCCGCAAGAGTTGAGCAAAGGTGGTGCGGCGGGGCAGTGGGCCGGATGGGCCGCTGGCCGATGCATCATCATATCTATAATGATTGACTGTTTGGCCCAGCAGTGTAATTTCCCGTGCCCCGGCATCCACCAGACGTCGGGCTTCGTCCAGGATTGCCTGCGGAGATCGGCTGACCTCCGGCCCGCGCGTATAAGGCACCACACAATACGTGCAAAATTTATTACAGCCACGCACCACGCGGATATAGGCCTGATATTTGTTTTTTTCCGGCGAAAAACTGCGCGACAGATCCAGCAACTCCAGATGATCTTCCCCGGCGGAAGCCAGCGTGCCGGATCGTCGTGCCGTATCTCCCGCCAGAGCTGCCTGCTGCTGGCGCGTACTTAGGACATTTTCCAGTAACCCCGGAAGTTTATCCAGCTCGCCAGGGCCGCAGAGCAAATCCACCTGCGGCAGGCGTTTGAGCATGCCCAACCCGTCCCGCTCGGCCATGCAGCCGATAACGCCAATGACCAATTCCGGTTCATTTGTTTTGCGCACCTTCAGCCGCCCCAGGCGGGAAAGGACTTTTTGTTCCGACTTTTCACGCACCGAGCAGGTGTTATAAAGCACAACATCGGCCTGTTGGGAATCGGCTACAAAACGATAACCCAGTGAACGCAATTGCCCTTCCACCAGTTCACTGTCCAATACGTTCATCTGACAGCCGAAAGTTTCAAGATAAATGTTCTTCACGGTCTCATGTTCCATCTTGGCATCGGATTTACCAGCGTTCATCGTCACTGCCGTTGAAAACAACGCCCAACCTCTAAATGATAGCAAAATCAGGAAAAAGAGCGCTATCGGCCGACGTTCGCTTCGGAATTGAGTCGTGCTCCCGTTTCAGACGTAGCAGAGCAGCAGTGGGATAGCCGAAACAATGGTGTGATTCCGCTTTAATTACATTATCCGGTATTCCCTGCTAAAATGCGCCTTGGGTGTATGGTCGGCGGTTGGCCTTCCCTGGGTGTATTGCTTGCATGACTGAAAATTCCTCGGCGATTCGGTTTACCAATGTTGAATTTATGCGCGATGGTCGTCTGATTCTCGCCGGCATTAACTGGGAACTCCCCGCCGGTGGGTGGGGGGCAATCGTCGGACCTAACGGCAGTGGAAAATCCACCTTGGTGCGCATGGCCGCCGGATATTTGTGGCCCACTCATGGTACGGTGGATGTGCTGGGGTATCGGTTGGGAGAATATCCGATCAGCGAATTGCGCCGGAAAATCTCGGTGGTTGAGGCGTTGAGCATTTATCCGTTTGATGAACAGATGACTGCGGAAGATGTGGTATGCAGCGGATTTTTCGGTTCTTTAACTCTGGGCTATCAACAGCCCACGGCGGAGCAATGGAATCGCACTGGTGCAGTGCTCAACGATGTACGGATGCAATCTTTTTCCAAACGGCAATTTTGGACGCTCTCAACTGGTGAACGAATGCGGGTACTTATTGCCCGTGCGCTGGTGCATGAGCCGGCCTTATTGATGCTTGACGAATGTACCTCGGGCCTGGATTTGCCGGCGCGGGAAACGGTACTGGAGTTCTTATCCCGACTGGCGGATTTACCATTGCCCCCGGCATTATTAATGATTACCCACCACCTTGAGGAATTGTTACCGCCGGTGAACCACACGCTTCTGTTAAATGCTCGCGGGCAGGTCGTTGCCGCCGGTAGACCGTCTGAAACCCTAACCGACGCGCTGATGTCACGGGCGTTTGACTGGCCCATCCGCGTAACGTTGCGCGATCGTCGCTGGTATGCGCAAAGTGAGGGCTGGCCGCCGCCGCATAGCCCGCTATAATTTTGGGTGGTTCGTGCGGGCATGGTCACTTGCCTGATTGTCACGTACAGTATCGGGCGCGGCGGCTGGGAGTGACGCAATGTGTGTTGCCGTGTGCCCGCGAATGAATGTTGAATAAGAGGAAGCACCTTCATGGCAAATATTGAACACGTGGTAATAATCGGTTCCGGCCCGGCGGGTTGGACCGCCGCCATTTACGCGGCCAGAGCCAATCTTAAACCTCTGGTGATTTCCGGTGATGGTGCCAATCGCGAACGCATGCCCGGTGGACAGTTGATGTTTACCACCGAGGTGGAAAATTTTCCGGGATTTGTCCATGGCATTGACGGACAGAAAATGATGGGAACACTCCAGCAGCAGGCGGAGAGATTTGGCACGCGGGTATTGCAGAATTATGTCACGCGTGTGGATTTTAAATCCCGGCCCTTCAAAATATGGCATATCAATGACCTGTCCGGCGAACCGGAAACACTGGTGTTGACGCATGCGGTAATTATCTCCACTGGTGCCAGCGCCAATTATCTTGGCCTGGAAAGTGAAAAGAAATTCGAGAACAATGGCGTCTCCGCCTGTGCGGTATGCGATGGCGCGTTACCGAGGTTTCGCAATAAACCATTGGTGGTGGTGGGTGGCGGGGATTCCGCGGTGGAAGAGGCAACCTATCTGACCAAATTTGCCGGCATGGTTTATCTGGTGCATCGGCGCGATGCCTTGCGGGCCAGCAAGATAATGGCGGATCGTGCGCTATCGAATAAAAAAATTAATCCAGTCTGGAATTCCGCGGTGGAAGAAGTCTTGGGAAATGATCATGACGGTGTTACGGCAGTGCGCATAAAAAATCTGAAAACCGATGCCAGTTCCGTCATTGAATGTAGTGGCATGTTCGCGGCCATTGGCCATACGCCCAACACCGCGTTTGTTAAGGGACAGGTTGCGCTGGATGCCAAAGGGTATATTGCTCTGAAAGATTCCTTCCGTTCCACCACCAGCGTGGAAGGTGTTTTTGCCGCCGGTGATTGTGCTGATCCGATATATCGCCAGGCAATTACCGCGGCGGGCATGGGATGCAAGGCGGCTATTGATGCCGAACGCTGGTTGTCGGAACAGGGCGTTGATTGAAATATAAGCCTCACAAACCCGCTGAAGACACGCGCCCGCCACTGGCCAATCCGGAGGTGAAATTTGAAATTTTACATGCGGATGATGATCTGCTGATTATTGGTAAACCGGCCGGATTGGTAACGCAACCGGGTTTGGGGCACCTTAAAGACACGCTGCTTAACGGCATATTTGCGCATTATGGTCATCCGTTGCGCCAGTTAGGTTCGCGTCGTGACTGGGGCCTGCTGCACCGCCTGGATCGTCAAACCAGCGGATTGCTGGTGGTGGCATTACGACCCCAGGCTTATGACGCCCTGCGGGGGGATTTTGAGAACCGACGGCTCGATAAGCAATATCTTGCCATCGTCGCGGGAAAGCTTATTCCATCACAAGGTGTCGTGCAGGCGCGGTTGAAGGAAATTCACGCCGGGAAAAAAAAAGTGATCATTTCCCGTTCCGGTGAGGAAGCTGTTTCCGCCTATCGCGTTATAAGTTCCAATGACATCGCATCGCTTGTTGACGTGCGCATCAAAACCGGACGTCTGCATCAGATACGTGCTCACATGATGTTTCTTGGCACCCCGGTTTTGGGTGATGATATGTACATACCGGATTCACCGGCATCGGGAAAAATCCCCCGCGTACCGCGTTTGTGCCTTCACGCATGGAAGCTGGGCTTCAAACATCCATCGGAAAAAAAATGGCGGGAATTTGTGCAACCTTTTCCGGCGGATTTACGCGCTGTCGCCGGTCGTATGGGCCTTGACGTGCCTACGTGCGTTCAATAGTCTGGTTGTCGGGGAACCCATCCATCGCAAGGGTATTGTGTTTCTTGCCGCCCGGAAATTCCATTACACGGAAATGGCGGTTCTTTTGCCATTCGCCTTAGATTTGGCTTTTCCGGTTTCGCTGGCGGATTTCACTTTTTCCACTTTGGCCGCAGCCAGGCCGGCACCGCGATTCAAAGCGTCAATGCGCCCCGCAAAATCCATGGCTTTGCGGTTCTTCCAGCCTTTTTTGTGGTAGGCATAACCGGCGATCAACGGGAATGCCAGTGTGGCTTCAGAATAAACCATCTGCTCATACACAATGTCCACTTTTCCCCAACTGCTGGCTTCACGAAGCGTGGAACTCGATAACGCCCCATCCCGAACATCGGCCACGGTAATTTGAATGGCATATTTGTGCATGGGAGCATCCGCCCCGAGAATTTCCGCCGCCACGACAATATCCTGGGTAAAATTCTTAGGCACGCCGCCACCGATCATGAATATGCCGGTTTCACGGTTCATGAGCTTGATCTGTGTAAGTTCGCGGAAATCCTTTACTGAATCAATGCTGACATGACTATCTGGCCGACTGATCTGGTGTACCACCAGCCCGAAGCCGGCGGAACAATCTGAAAATGCCGGGCAGAAAATCGGGACGCCTTTTTCATGCGCGGCAAGAATGATGCTGTCGCGATTTTTGGCGTTTTTGACCAGATAACGTCCCATGGCCGCAATAAATTCCCGGCTGCTGCACGGGCCTGGCGGGAGGGTATCGGCGATTAACCGCGTCGTGTCATCGCAAATTCGCAATTCGTCTTCATCAATGTACGTATCGTAAATGCGGTCAATGTGCAGGTCGCGCAGAACGGTGTCATCCGCGTATTGCGATCCCTGATAATGGTGAAATCCCAAGGCTTCAAAAAAATCCTGATCCACCATGTTGGCACCGGTGGATACAATCGCATCAACCATATTATTGCGAAGCAGATCGACAATCACTTTTTTCAAACCGGCCGAAATCAGTGAGCCGGCCAGCGTCAATATCACCGCACATTGCGTATCGCGCAACATGCGATCATAAATATCCGCAGCGCGATAGAGATCACGCGCGGTAAACGCCATCGACTTCATGGATTCCACCAGAGGCACAATCCCCGGCTGAGCGGCTATATCAATATGATGAACCGTTTGTTTGAGCAGATCTTTACGATTAACTTTGATCATCTCGGCAATCCTTGTAATTGCAAATAGTTAAATGAATGGCGGCACACGCTGCGCCAGCATATCGTTAGATTGTATTAAAAGTGCGTTCCCGTCCTGCGCTGAGAATTCTAATCGTTCCCACGACCAACTTTGCCGGCCAAAACTGCCATTAAGTGGGCACCGAAACAGTTCAAAATAAAAAGCCACCGCTTTTTCTGGAAAGTGGGCTCACCGCCATCTGTCCGTTGCCGCTATAACCCGGGCACTTTCAGCACAGCCGTGTTCCACTTAGCGGTCGCGTCGGGGTCGGCATAAAGCCCCATGCCATTTTTATCTGGCCGCGTCAGAATAAAATCTGACGACCCGTCGCCTGCGACCTGCGGTGGCTACATAGATTAGTATATCCACTCAACCCGCCAATGCAAGAAAAATATTCATAAAATATTCCTGAAAGCAAATGGGGG
>JAJYGE010000440.1 GCA_021785155.1 Planctomycetota bacterium | reverse complement strand
TGGTTACCCACGAATTCACTTTCCGGACAGGCATCCGCTTGACAGTGCGCCCCATGAAACCCCGGCACGAAGCCCACATATAGGCCGGTATCGTTATCTTTTTCAACAACCGCAGTGTATGAATGCATGATCAAACTCCAACACAACATGCTTGATTGTATCCAATTGCGTGGGAAATGATGATCTTCCTGGCTGACAAGTATCTCTCACGTTGTCGCTCTATGATGCGGATATTCCGCGGGTAAATTTCCAGTTCCATCATCTTGTGTTACCATCCATAATGTATGAATTGACACGCTCGGACATGATCCTGTGTACTTTATGATCGTTGGCGTGTATGAGATATCGTCGTGGCCGCTGTTGTCTGCACGATTCCGGCATCATGGAGAATAGATGGAAACGCCCTCAAATATGCTCGTATATCAAAGCCCGCTGGTGACACGCAATGCTTCGGCGGAAATGCTGGAGGTATTCTCTCCGCAGAGAAAATTCTCCACCTGGCGAAAAATATGGCTGGCGCTGGCGGAAGCGCAGCAGCAATTTGGTCTGCCGATCACCAATGAACACATTACCCAGATGAAGGCCCATCTTCATGATATTGATTTTGAGGAGGCGGCTCGGCAGGAAGCCACGCTCAGGCACGATGTCATGGCCCATCTGCATACCTTTGCCAAAGCCGCCCCCGCCGCCAAGGCGATTTTACATCTTGGTGCAACGTCCATGGATATCGTGGACAATACGGATGTATTGCTGTTGCGGGACGCCCTGGATATCACCGCCCGCAAGCTGGCCATTGTGATTGATAATCTTGCCACATTTGCAACACATTGGCGTGATTTACCAGTTCTGGCCTACACACACATTCAACCGGCTCAGCCGACGACGCTGGGCAAAAGGGTCGTTCTCTGGTGTTATGATTTTGTGCTGTGCCTTGCGGACATTGAATTACGACAGCAGACACTGATGCTGCGCGGCATCAAAGGTACTACCGGCACGCAGGCGTCATTCCTGGAACTTTTTGACGGCGATCATGAAAAAGTCCGAAAACTGGAATTTGCCGTAGCCGAGAAACTGGGCTTCAAACGCGTGCATCCGGTCTCCGGCCAGACCTATTCGCGCATTATTGACGTACAGGTGGTTTCCAGCCTGGCGGCGCTGGGGGCAAGCGCTCATAAACTGGCCCAGGATGTGCGACTTCTGGCGGCTTTCAAAGAAGTTGAAGAGCCGTTTGAAGATCAACAGGTTGGTTCATCGGCCATGGCATACAAACGCAACCCCGTATTATGTGAGCGCATTACGGGCTTGGCCCGTTGGCTTATGGGCATCGTGCAACAGCCTTTGTTTACAGCGGCCCAGCAGATGTTTGAGCGAACACTGGATGACTCGTCTAATAAACGTCTGTCAATCCCGGAGGCTTTTTTAACCACCGATTCAATTCTGGATATCCTTGTGCATGTATCACGCGGACTGGTGGTGAATCAAAATGTTATTGCACAGCGACTGATGGCGGAATTGCCGTTTATGACCACTGAAAACATTCTCATGGCAGCAGTTAAAGCCGGTGGTGACCGTCAGGATTTACATGAACGCATTCGCCGACATTCCCTGGCCGCCGCTGCGGAAGTCAAAGAACATGGCCGCCCCAATGATCTTATCGCCCGGCTGAAGGCCGATTCAGCATTTAAGGCCGTGAACCTCGAAGACATCATGGAACCACGCAGATATATCGGACGATCCGCACAGCAGGTTGATGAGTTTGTCCGCCAGATTGTGGAGCCTATCCGGCAACGTTATCAGGGACGGCTGACCCATGATGTAATCATGAAGGTTTGAACGCGGATATCCGGAAGCATGGCATTGATGGTGAATACAAAACCGAATATTGCCGTTTCCCGTATCGTGCGGGAAGGAACCGCGGTCAAGTTCTGCCTGCCGGCCGGCACGTATAAGAACCAACCCATTGAAACCGAATCCGTCATTATTCCCATGCGGAACTTTCATGGTGATCAATGGTTCACGCTTTGCGTATCCTCGCAGGTGGGATGTCGCATGGGTTGCACATTCTGTCAGACGGCAATGATGGGCCTGCTGGCCAATTTATCCACTTCGCAGATTCTCCAGCAATTTCAAACCGCGCGGGAATTGTTGCTGGCTGATGCCTCTGATTATCAACCTGTGCCGGATATCCGCAACGTGGTATTCATGGGAATGGGCGAGCCGCTGGATAATTTTGATGCGGTCACGGATGCCATCCGAGCCATGTCCGCGCCGGGGAAATTTAATATTCCATTGTCCCGCATTACCGTTTCCACCGTGGGGCGGGTGGATGGCATCCGAAAATTGGCGGCACTCCATTGGCCTTCATTGCGCATCGCCATATCTCTTACCGCCGCGACTGATGATTTGCGCAGTAAACTTATGCCTATTAATCGGGCGGTCCCGCTGGCGGAATTAAAACAGGCTTTGCTGGATTATCCGCGCACGCGCCGCACCCGATTTCTCATTGAATATGTGATGCTGCAAGGTATTAATGATTCGTTGGCCGATGCCGATACGCTGGCCCAGTGGTGCCGGTCACTACCGGTCACAGTGAATCTGATTCCCTACAATCCACAAAATCCGGCCCGTTTTGCGCCCAGTGATTCGCAGACCATTGTCTCTTTTCTCAAACATCTGCGTGCCATGGGTATCTTGGCCAAACGACGTGTCACCGTGGGCCAACCATTAATGGCGGCCTGTGGCCAACTGGGAAATTCCGAATTACGCCGAACACACCATCTACAGTAGTACCCGCGGTGGGAAAAGGCCTACCGTTTCAAGCCCGTCACTCCCGGACCGGTCGCACGCGGTGTTACAGACGCGGATGCGCCATGATTTTCGCCCAGCATCATGCTTTGCAACGGATGGCCAATCGCCAGTCGCACGCCAGCGCGAAAACGCTCGGCTGTTACCAGCATCACCACCAGTGCCAAAACCGGCCAGAGAACATACCGCGCGACGATTAAAATCCGCTGGTCAAATGAAATGCCATGACCCGGCGGCGGCAAAAATGCCAATGCCAGCGTATTGTGCAATTCATGCCAGCCGTAAAGCACACCGGGAATGGGAAATCCCGGCAAAACATATTGCCATGGAAAAACCATGAACAATAAAATCACTGACCATATTAAACTGCGTGTCATATTCGCCACGCCCGGCGCTTGTGCTACCAAAATTACCAGTAAGGTAATGAAAATAATAATCGCCTGCGAACCCGACGCCAGAAGTCCTAACAACTGTGTAATCGGTGCTATGAGATAATAGCTTTCACGCCACTGCCGCCGGAGGTTTAATCGCCGCCCCGCTTTTTCTCCCATGACCAGCCGATTTGATTGATAATTTTCTATACTCTGGCCGTCCGGTGAGGCCCCCGGGAAAAAATCGAGATTTGTCGGAGCGCCAGGCCGCATTCCGTCATGAGCAGCCGATCCCGTTATGCTCATTGCCCCTTGATGATCAACATGCGATACCAACGTCACCGGGTTACCCGCCCGATAGGGTTGCGTGGTAAAGCGCATGAGGATAAATCCCACCACCTGCAACATAACGCTGAAAAAAAGCACATACCCCAAAAAGTTCCTTCCTGAGCGCAGTGTTCGCAATGCCACACCATAATCGCCATAAGGATGTACCGGAGCTGACATATATATTTCCCCGAACCATAAACTCTGTGTTTTCGCAACTGCATAGCGAAGCCCATCGGCATTGAGATTAATTATACCGTGAGATTTGCGCCGATTACAGGTAATCGGTGGTTCAGTGGGTGCGGGACGCCGAGGCGACAGTCGGATGGTTCAAATCGCGGAGGGGGGCTTACGGGAGTTCAGCCAAGTCTGGAACTGCTCCAAGTATATATAAAATACAGGTGTTACGAACAAGGTTAAAAATTGAGAAAATAGCAGCCCCCCCACCACAGCCAGGCCAAGCGGACGTCGCGTGTCGGCGTCGGCCCCAACTCCGATGGCAATCGGCAAGGTGCCGAACAGCGCGGCCATGGTGGTCATCATAATAGGGCGAAAACGAACACTGCAGGCGCGGTAAATCGCGTCATGCGGTGTGGCCCCCCGGGCGCGTTCGGCAATGGCGAAATCCACCATCATAATACCATTTTTCTTGACCAGGCCAATGAGCATGATGACGCCGACAAAAGCGTATAAATCCAAAATCTTCCCAAATAGTATCAAGGTCAGCAGCGCGCCAAGGCCCGCAAAGGGCAGTGCGGTAAGAATGGTGATCGGATGAATGAAACTCTCATACAGGATTCCCAAAACGATATAAATGACCACCACCGCGACCAGCAGCAGCACGCCCAGCACCACGACAGCGTGCTTG
>JAJYGE010000178.1:5995-20119 GCA_021785155.1 Planctomycetota bacterium | reverse complement strand
CATACACCAACATATTCTATTATTCAAGAACAATTTACAAATTATATATCAAACTAATACTTGCTACATTTTCACCGACAACCACACTTTTTCAGGCTTTTCTGAAAAACTAAAGGGAAGTCAGGTCAACTTTCGCCGCCATTTCCTGCCGCCACGCTGTCATCAACGGTGCCCGCCGATCAGATTCTCGCCATAAGCCAATCCCTATGCGAACTTACCGCAACCGGGCTGAGCTGCGAAAATATCGCGGTGATTCTTGACATGATTATTGCGGACCGCCGGTCACGCTCATCACCCGAACAAGACATCGACTTGGTACTTTCGGGTCCCGATTCCGCGGAGATTGCCAGCCGCGATACCCTGGTGGTCGTGAATGAATTGTTCTCCCAGGCGGCGCAATGCGTTACGGTTGTCGGCTACGCCGTCCATCAGGGGGAAACGGTTTTCGAATCGTTGGCCAATAGCATGAAAAAGAGACCGGCGCTGGCCGTGGAGATGTTTCTTGACATCCAAAGACCACCCGGAAATACCCAGCCGGAGCGGGAACTCGTGGCCAGTTTTCTCGACCGGCTTAAGCGTGAACAATGGCCCCGATCCGCACCGCTCCCGGCAGTCTATTATTTTCCGGCGTCACTGGATCATTCCTCGACCACACGGGCATCGCTGCACGCGAAATGTATCATCACCGATCGCAGGGTTGCATGGATTTCGTCCGCCAACTTTACCGCCGCCGCTCACAAAAGAAACATTGAGGTCGGCGTTTTGCTCCGCACGGAGTCAATAGCCCATCGCCTCGCCGCCCACTTCGATTTCCTCAAGGAAAAGAAGATTCTTCAACGTATCGCCTGATCGCCGCCCGCACCGCCGTGGCTCCCCAAACATTTTGCGTGGCGTGCAGCATCGCATCTCATGATGCACAGCGTCTCATTATTGAAAACATCACGGTGCCAACCCGCGGCTTTTACTGGAACATTCAATACATATCCATGCGTAATGGCAAAAAAATGCTTTTTATCCCACGCGTTGGCCCGAAGAGCCATAGCAAAAGCTCGGAATCGTGGTATCAATGTATACGGAACGTCTCTTACGGGTGTATTCTGCGATCATTCAGGCAAGGTCGCATTAACGCGGTGGTGCAGCGTGGCGGAGGCTCATGATGATCGGGTGCGTTTTTCCGTGCCGCAAAACGGTCAGTTCAACATGCTGCGGATCGGCTTCGATACGACGATGAATCTGCGGAAAATTCAGAATCGGCAGGCCATCAATGGCGATGATGATGTCGCCATTTTTCACTCCCGCCCTGGCGGCCGGCGAGTGCGGAAATGTTCCGATTACCCGCATGGCGGGTTTGTTGCCCAGATCGGCAATGTGTTTGCGCAACGGGTCATGGGCGGTGATAATGGCGTATTGAATGCCAAAGCGCGGTGTCTGCGGCGAGCCGGTAAGGATAAAACTCTTCAATCCGCCCCAGTTCCTGTTTAACGGAAAAAAGCCCCGTTTAAGATTCAGCGCTGCCAGATGTCCGTGTAAATTAAACGCAAATGCCGGTGAGATTCCCATCAATCCCACCAATCCTGGATGATTTTTACGACCATATCGTCCGTGTCCCGCGGCACCGGAGCGTTGTCCGCCCAGCGGCATGACCCAATGGGCCGACGGTGCCGTCGCATTGACCGCGAAAAGCAACTCCGCCGGGCGCAGAGGATGGCGTATTAACGATACGCCCGGCAATTTCCGGTTGGTTTTCAGTGTCAGTATGGTCATACCGACATCGGGCTTCACACCAAGAATATGTGCGGAAAATTTTCGACCGCCGGCATCCCAAATTGTAATGGGACGTCGGTCGTCAGGCGGTGCGATAAGGGATAGTACGAGGATATAGCCGCGTGGTCCGACGATCAGACCACGAACTGTATTGCTGTTGCGCGAGGTCAAGGTTTCCAGCCGCGCGTTAATGAGTTGAATTTCCGGCCAGAATTGCCGCGGGGGTAACGGATGGGTTTCAAAAAGATAATGGCGCATCAGAAATAGTTCCGCCGGCGCGTGATGATTGATCTGAATCAGACGTTGTTCCTGGCTTCTGTTAAGCGCGGGTGCTTTGGTACTCTGTGATTTTAGATCCGGTCTTATGACGATGCGCGGTTCCGAAGGGCCTTCCCCGCGCGCGCTGGGATTGGCGCGGAAATCATGCTGCGCCACCCAGTTTTTTTCCCAGGTAAGAAACGGCTTCTGAAGTTGTTTCGGCAGCAGATGCAGCGGGTTGGGATCTATTTCCACCGTGACGAAAGACCTTTGTAGATGTTTGTAAAACTTTTGCGACTCCCGGCTGATCAGGGCAAGAATATCCGCCCCGGAAGATGGTGTTTGGCTGATCCGGTAATGCCCTGTGCCATTGGAAGTATTTTGTGCCAATAACGGGCCGGTACCAATCGTCAACGCTAAAATCGACCCACCAATCATCACGGCCAATGCGCGTACAAATAACCGCGTGTTCGTCATTGACGTTCCAAAATGTCGCATGTTTCTTTTCATTGAACTCCGTATTATCGCCGGTCTCGTTCGTCGGCATTCCAGTTCATCTGCTGGCATTGCTAAGATGCCTTGTACCATCAAAACGTCCCGGTGTCCGATGCCGACGCCAGTTGTGGCGCGGTGGTGGATTGATTGCTGACGGCCTGTTCGTCAGCGGTATACGTTTGCGCAAAGTCTTTGGCCTGCTGATAAGTGGCAAACGTCTGGGACACAATTTGTCCGCTGGGCGTACTGATTTTCACAGTATATCCAACAATGGAAGACGCCGTCGCAGTCTGTGTTGCCGGGAGCACTGAACCGCGCCCGGCCCAGTAACTCGATACCGCAATTAATACACACGCCGCAGCCAGGCCAATTCGCCTGCTCCACACACTGCTGGAGTAAGACGTGAAAATACGCTGCAGTGGGGAATATTGATGCTCGTGGCAGAATGCGATCGCGTTTGCGGCCAGTCGGCGGGCTTCCGTCGCGTCGGGCATATATGTCTGCAATGCGGCCCGGCGCAGGGATCTTGCCTGCTTCAGGTGTGCCAGCGCCTCCGCCAGTTGGGTATCTTCAGCCAGTTGCTGTTCCAACTCGGCACGCTCTTGCGTTGACAATTCGCCGTCAAGATATAGTTCCAATGTGATGTACTGAGTTTCTCGCATAAAGCACCTCTTTGAACGCTGTTATTCCTTTCTCATTTCATGGTGGCCAGTTCGGCATTCGCTTTCAGTCCACCAGATTCTATTGTTCCAAGTGCGATTTTAGCGACTTGGCCAATTTTGCCCTGGCGCGATATAGCCAGGTTTTCACCTGTGATTCCGTGGCACCGAGCACCTCGGATATCTCCCGGTAGCCCATACCCTGCTGCTCACGGAGCACCAAGGCTTCGCGCCAGGAATCAGGAAGCTCCGCGATGTGCCGCCGCACAAGTTCCGTGGTTTCCGCGGTCTGCGGCGCTTCCGACGGGTCGTTTTCGGTTCCCAAACCGTCGTATAAACCGTCATCGGCATCCAACGATTGCCCGGTTTTGCGCCGTCGGCAACTGATGACGTTACGCGATACCGCTTTTGCCATCAGCGGCCATCCGCCATCATCCCAATTATAAGATTCGCAATGGCGGAACAACTTCAGGAGTGCGTCCTGAACAATATCCTCGGCCTGCTTGGCATCGCGCATCTGCGCACCCAGCATAGACCGTGCCAAGGCGATCAGCCGGCCCATGTTGGCTTCAATAGCCGCTTCAAACTTACGGCTGGCCGTGGTCGGAGCTGACATCGTGCTTCCCGGCATCAAGAGTTATAACGCAATAAAAACGGCCAAGTTGCAGATTCCATTGAAACTCCCGCGCCGAACACCTGTTCGAGGCTGCAAACCACTGGCTGCGTATCAACGAATATTATATCGGACGATGGATAATTGTCAGGTTACTGGAAAATGGTTTTTTTGGGTTGGCGCGGATAAATACGAATCATCAATGACGGATTTGACCGATAAGCGTTGGAGCGATGACTTATCAGACGGATAATTTCATCGCTTTTGTTTGCAATGGAGTTTCCAACGGATGTATACTCTACGGCTGGCGAATGTTGGATCGGAGGGAGAATACCGCCCACCAGCTTGCCGGGAGTCTAACCAGAAGTAATGGCCCGACCATGGAATAAGTATGTCTCATATAGTCGCCAATTCGTTATCGCCCGGTACGGTGCTTATGCCGTACATGCCGGTGTTTTACGTCTCATTTCTGGTGACTGTGCTGCTGACGCCGGTTATGCGCCAATTGGCACTTCGCTACGGTGTGGTTGATGAGCCGGACGGGCAGCGCAAGATTCATACTCGTCCTATTGCCTATCTTGGCGGCGTGGCAACGTTTATAGGCTGGATGTCCGGTGTACTGGTTTCCGTCGTGGTTACACCACTGAACAGTGATCCATCTCTGGTGACCAAAGTCTGGATACCACCGGGTATTATTCTGGGGGCCGGAACGGTGGTGCTCTGTGGCCTGATTGATGATGTTTACAGTCTTACGCCGCGGCTGAAGCTCTTTGGGCAATTTCTTGGTGCCATGCTGCTGTTTTTTTTAAGTTTGAATCCGGCTGGCTTTCTTGGCATTCGCATTGATCTGGCCAACATGCTGATTTTTCCGTTGGAGCGCCACGGTTTAATTCCGGCGATCCAATTAATCCACCCCCAGTTGTACATGCTTTTTGCCAGTGTGTTTAGCGCCGCATTTGCGATCCTGATTATTATGTCCGCCAGCAATGCCATGAATCTGCTCGATGGCCTCGATGGATTATGCTCCGGTGTAACCGCCATTATGGCGGTGGGTTATCTGGCGCTGGCGTTGTATCTGGCGTGCAACGGAGTGCCAACCGCGGGCGTAGCATCCATGAACCCCACCCGCATTACGCTGAGCCTGGCGCTGATGGGATCCGTGCTGGGATTCCTTCCATACAATTTCAACCCGGCCAGTATTTTCATGGGCGATACTGGAAGCATGTTTCTGGGCTATGTGTGCGGGGCCATGATTATTATGTTCGGCAATGATGGCATCTTCCGCTGGTTCCTTGGAGCCTTGGTTATTTTTGGCCTGCCCATTTTGGATACCTTCCTGGCCATTGTGCGGAGAAAACTCAATAACCGCCCCGTATTTTCCCCGGATTCCGGTCATTTTCATCACTTTCTGCTGAAACGCGGTTTTTCCGTTAAGCAGGCGGCATTGGCCAGCTATGGCCTGGCGGCCATGTTTGTGAGTTTTGCCCTGGTGATTGTGCTTATTCCCACGAGTTTGGCTTTGGGCATTTACATGGTGTTGTTTATCTGGCTGATTATCATCGCGTTCAAAATGGGCATGGTGTATCAGCAGGTGGGTAAATCGGCTGCGGTTGCATCCCGCGTTCCAGGTGCCGAGGCATCCCCATCCTCACCGCTGGAACCTCGTTCCATCGCACCGGCATCCCATGATAAACCTGTTGTTCTGCCCGTGGCGCATGAAGGTGTTTTAGGTAAATAACCGAGGGGAGTTTTACCGCCGCCGCACAGCGCGTTGCATATCGCGTTGCGCGTCACGTTTTTTGATGGCTTGGCGCTTATCGTACTTGGCTTTGCCTTTGGCCAGGGCCAGAGAAATTTTGGCGTAACCACGTTTGAAGAACAGCTCCAGCGGAATAAGCGTACAACCGGGTTGTTTGGCCAATTCCTGTTGTAACCGCCGGATTTCCCTTTTGTGCAGCAGCAGTTGCCGTTGTCGCGTGGGGTCGTGGTTGAATTGATTGGCCTGTTCATAGGTATCAATGTGGCAGCCCATCAGGAAAACACGTCCGTTGCGGATCATCGCAAACGCCCCCGCCAACTGCACTTTTCCCTGCCGCACACTTTTTACCTCACTGCCCACCAGCGCAATACCCGCTTCCACCTTTTCCAATATGGCATAATCAAAATGCGCTCTGCGATTCTCAATGCGCGGAGCATGAGTGTGTTGCGGCTTGGAACCGGAATTACTTTTATGGGTTGATGATTTAGCCATATTCTTCACCGTCAGTATACCCGCAATTTCCCGATGCCACCAAATTGACGGGAAAATTGCTCCAGTGCGCTCATGCACTTGCCAAGATGCTCCGGTTCGGATGAGATACTTTGGGTATCGGGTGTGAATGAAGGATGATATGGACTTAACTCAATTACCATACAAAATTGCAACGCTGGTTTACCTATTTGATGGACGGGGTAATACCCTGCTGTTGCACCGGAAAAAGGCCCCCAACCAGGGTCTTTATTCCCCCATTGGCGGGAAGCTCGAACAGGCGCTCGGCGAATCACCTTACCAGTGCGCCCGGCGTGAGGTGCGGGAGGAGGTTGGGTTGGTTCTGGAATACCAGGATATTCGCCTGTGCGGCATTGTGGCCGAAAAGGCGTATGAGGGGGCCACGCACTGGCTGATGTTCTGCTTTGAAGTCACACGTAATGTTACGCTCACGCAACTGGAGATTCCGGAAGGCCAATTGGAATGGGTGCCGATTTCAGAAGTGCTGCACCGGCCTATTCCGGAATCGGATCGTATCGCAATTTGGCCTAAGATGTTGCGGCACAGTGTGCGGATACTTCAAGCGGACGAATCGAGTGTGAAACCGGAAGTTTTCAGTTTATATCTGGATTGCGGCGAAGCGGGGAAAATGCGGGTTGTCCATGAACATCCCGCAGCCGTGACATAGGAGCCTGTCCGAGTAATAGCAATCCCGGCCATTCCCCGAACAGGCTTTTGCCAGCGGAATTTCGGCGTACCGTGACCTCTTTGAGTCCACCGCATTGTCACGTTGGGATTACCCGGTGGGGGTGCCCGTGTGCATTTGCCGAGCCGCGTAAAAGGTCACGTACCCCGTCAGGGGCGGAGTTTATCCTCAGCGTTTCACAGAATAAGAATCGCAAAATAATTGTTGCGCCGGCACGCCGGGCTTGAGTTTCTGACCGGATCAATGCGATAATGCGACCGGTTGGAAAAGGATGTTTTAATGGAATCATCATCTGTCCGTGTACTGCTGCTGAGAACCGCCGGTACCAATTGTGATCGTGAGCTGTCCTCGGCGTTTGAACGCGCCGGGGCGGCGGTGGAGGTGGTGCATATACACCGCCTGCTGGCGAATCCGGAACAACTCGCGGATTTTCATATTTTGGGCATTCCCGGCGGATTTTCTTACGGCGATGATATTGCCAGTGGAAAAATACTGGCCAATGAGTTGTTGCATCATTTGCGTGCCCCGTTGGACCAGTTTGTGCGCGATGGAAAAATGATTTTGGGTGTATGTAATGGCTTTCAGGTGCTGGTGAAGGCGGGATTGCTGCCGGGGCCGATGCCGCAACTCAAGCCAACGGATGTTTTCACCACCACGCTGACACACAATGCCCAGGCGCGATTTGAGGACCGGTGGGTCCGATTGAAATCGCAATCTTCTCTTTGTAAGTGGATTGAAGCGGGTCAATCTCTGCTGCTGCCTGTCGCCCATGGTGAAGGGCGCTTTGCGGTGCGGGAATCGGCGGTGATGGAGGCCTTGAAGACCAATGATCAAATTGTCTTCCGCTATGTTACCGAGGCGGGCATGCCGGCGGTTGATTTTCCTGATAATCCCAATGGCAGTGCTGACGCGATTGCCGGAATTTGCGACATCACGGGCCGCGTACTGGGGCTTATGCCGCACCCGGAACGCTTTATTGACGTTACACGCCACCCGTTCTGGACGCGACTGAACGCCCCGCGCAAGCCCGATGGCCTGCAATTGTTTGAAAATGCGGTAAGGTACATTCATCGCTCCATGGCGGTAAGTGTTTAATCCGCCCCGGGCCCAAGGTGTGACACGGAGGTCCAAACGCATTGAATTTTTATCGAACAGAAGCTGATGGCTTTCTCATGCGGCGGTGGTTGCTGCCGACGGTTACGATAGATATGGCTCAGGTCGGGGCGTTGTCGCGGGCCTTGGGCCGCCATCCGCTTACCGCCCGATTGCTGATGGCCAGGAATCTATGCACCCCCCAAGCCGCCCGGCAGTTTCTGGAGCCGGAATTTAAGAATATTCTGCCGCCCCAAACGATTCCCGGCCTGGAGGCATGTGCGGATATCATCGCCCGGGCTGTGGCCGGCAAAGAGAAAATTACCGTATATGGTGATTATGATGTGGACGGAATCACCGGAACCACCATGCTTTGCCGTTTGCTAAAGGCGGCCGGTGCGGATTTTGACACATATATTCCACATCGTATTGATGAAGGTTATGGATTGTCTGAGGATGCGGTAAAAGATATCGCCCGGCGTGGCACGCGGGTGTTACTGACGGTAGATTGCGGCATTACCGCGGTGCGGGCGGTTCAGGCGGGGCGGGATTGTGGGATGACCGTCGTGATAACCGATCACCATGAACATGAGGGCCATTTGCCGCCCGCGCATGGTATTGCCCATCCACGGCTCAATGGGTCAACGGCGGGAAACACGGATTTATGCGGAGCTGGTGTGGCGTATAAAGTCGCCTGGGCGGTGGCGGCAAGACTGTGCGGTTCGGATAAATTGTCGCCAATATTTCGAGAGATGCTGATAGAGTTTACCGCATTGGTGGCGTTGGCCACCGTGGCGGATGTCGTGCCGTTGCGCGGCGAAAATCGGATTCTTGTCAGTTATGGTCTCAAGCAGTTGTCGCGCTGCAATATGGTCGGCATTAAGGCTCTGCTGCGCGCGGCTGGATTTGAAAACCGCACGATTGATGGTACCGCCGTGGGCTATTCCCTTGGGCCGCGGCTGAATGCCGCAGGCCGCATGGGGCACGCGGATATGGCTGTGGAATTGCTGACCACGGAAGACCCGGCCCGCGCCGATGAAATTGCCGGGTATCTGGAAGCGCAGAATAAACAGCGACAGAACACGGAACGCAAAATCACCACGGAGGCGATGGAATTGGTGCGCCAATTGCCGGAACTTCCAGCAGCGTTGGTGCTGTGCCGTAAGCATTGGCACGCCGGCGTGGTGGGTATTGTGGCGGCGCGGCTGGTGGAGCATTTTCATCGCCCCAGCTTTGTACTCACCGACGATGGACAGATTATCAGCGGAAGTGGCCGCGGGATTCCCGGCTTTGCCCTGCATCAGGCCATCGCGCATTGTCGCGACCTGCTGATCAGCGGCGGCGGTCATGCCGCGGCGGGGGGCATTAAACTGCATTCGGCCCGACTGGATGAATTTATTGTGCGGCTTAACGCGTATGCGGCGGCAAACCCGCCGCCGGGCGGATTGGTTCCGGTTTTTGAACTTGATGGCGAACTCGATCCTTCCGATATTGATTGCCAGGTGTTTTCTGAACTTGAAGCGCTGGCCCCGTTTGGCCACGGCAATTCCAAGCCCAAATTTCTCATACGTGATGTTCAAATTTCAGCCCCGCCCCGTCGCATGGGTACGCGAGGGTCGCATATCATGCTGCAACTCAAGATCAAGGGCCGTTCCGTGCGCGCCGTGGGATTCAGATTAGGCGAAGCGGAGCCGTTGCTGGCCCCCGGCATGATGTTGGATATGGTGGTTCACACCGGCGTGGATCGCTATTTTGACCAGCCCAGAGCGGAACTGCACATTCTTGATTTGGCCCGCAGTGATGGCGTTCCCCTGCACAGTTCGGATTGGGCCCTGGCGACGGTGCTTCCATAATCAAATGGATAACCATAAATGACGACAGTTTTGGATGGCGGCAACGAACAGCGTAGCAATTTTTTCGGGCTGCTCCGGGGTGGCGGGTGTCCCCACCCGCTTTTATTCAGAAAACGGCCAGTGCCATGCTTTGCGGATTTTTTAAGCCCGCCCGGAAAAGTTGGCGCGCCCTCGGCGGCACGGCATGGTCTGCTATTGCTTCTTCACCGGGCGCACGCGCCGCCGCCATTGCGTTGGCGTAAGGCCGGTGATTTTCTTAAACAGTGCGGCGAAGTTCTTTTCAATAATGCCGACCTGCGCCGCGATTTGCGACATCTGCAGATCGGTCGTCAGCAGCAACTGCTGCGCGCGAATTATTTGCACCCGGTGAATTTCTTCCAGCGGACTGCGGCGTAATACCAGTTGACACTGTCGCTCCAGCCACCTGCGGTTTACCGGTACCGCGCGCAGCACATCACCGACCTTGATGGGATCACACGCATGTTCATTGATAAAGCGCAGGGCCTGATTGAGATAGTGGTCGGCAACCGCAACCACGTCCAGTGACTGCCGCGGAATAACCATGCTTGACGGTACCAGGACCGGCGTTGCCGGAACATCCTCGCCCCGCATGATCCGATCCAGCGTGCCGGCCGCCTGGCGTCCAATGGATTCCCAGGGAATAACGATGCTGGCCAAGGGCGGCGATGTTCCCGCGCAGATAAATTCATCGTTGTCCACGCCGAGAATCGCCACCGCTTCCGGAACCGGCAAATTGGATGCCTGGCAAAGGGTTGCGGCCTCCCGTGCCCACGCATCGTTGACCGCAAAGAGCGCCACCGGCTTGGGCAAATTTTCCAGCCAGGCGTGGAGGTTCTTATCAACGCCGATAACTCCGGTAGCCACCCGTCGGCTCTCCATCATCGCGCTGACACAATAGACATGCGCATGGTGCCCCGCAGCGGCGACTGTTGAGCGAAAACTATCGAGCCGCTCTTGGCTCCAGGAATGCTGCATGATGCCAAGTACCGCAAAATGATGAAACGCCCGTTTGATAAAGTCACTGGCCGCGGCTATTCCCACCTCATGATTATCCACATCCACCTCGGGGTGGCGCAGCAACTTGTTGGAGAGTACCCCGACCATGGGAACACCGCTGCGGCTTACCGCATTGGCCCCGTCCCAAACGTTGAAATGCCCTATTACCCCAGCCGGTCGCCATTGGAGAATCTCTTTGGCCGATGTCTTCACAGGTACACATCGCAGCAACCAATCCGGCTTACTTTGGGCGTAGGCAATAATGCCCCGCAACACGCCCCGATTGAATTCATCCTGGTGATCCATGACGGCCACGACGTTCCGCCGGTGGTTTTCAGCGCGCTTGGCGGGGCTTGCAAGCATAATCTTAACACTCCATTGCGGAAATCCATGCACTTAGAGAGCATTATACCCGATGTCGCAAATTGCGGAAAAAAAGCCGCAATTTGGGATTGTAACGGCTATTGGGGCGGTCTATACTCGGTATAGGTTTGATTGATAGCCTTGGGTCGGATTGCCGGTGGTGGGCTGGCTAAGCGATGGAAATGTTCGGTGTGTCCCGGGCTAAGTCATATTGAAAAAGGAGGTTAGCGCGGGCGAAAAGTTTTTTTAGTGGGTCGGCTGGGAGCTTGGCCGAATAATGGCCGTCGCTGCCCGGTGATTACTCGGGTAGGCTCATTGACCGAGCTGGGTTGAATTTTCTTCAAGGAGTTCTCAACTTCATTTTTGCCGGCCGTGCGGTCGGCGTGGAGTGGGAGAGCCAGGTAGTTCCTTACATAAGGAAGCATGGTATGAGTAAAAAGTTTGGTATTGTTACATCCGTCCCGATGTGTCGGGACAAACCGTCGTCCGTTCGGCTAATGGACAGTTCACACAGCTCCAATCTGGAGCGGAAGGAGTCGTTTATGTTTTCCAATCGTTTATCAATTTCCCGTGGTTCAGCCATCGGGGTTGCGGTCCCGATAGCCATCGGGATGGCAGCGGCATTGGCCATGTCGACGACGGGCAACGCCCAGGCCAACATGATCCAGAATGGTGATTTCTCGGCCAATGCGGCGAGCTACACAGCCTACCCCGGCGTTTCGAGCAGCCCCAACCCGACCGCCCCCACCGACTGGAGTATCTCATATACCTCCAACGGCGTCACGGGTGGTAATGCGGGCATCAACGGGCCGGACACAGGATTCTATAGCAATCCGGGAGCAGGCAATTCACCCGAGCCATTTGCTCCGACCAGCACCGCCGGGGTGAGTGATTTCCTGTTCATGCAAGGGGCCTCTGACATTCCGAGCGTGTCCCAAACGGTAGCTACCACCGCCGGCCAAGCTTACGCGCTTAGCTATGAAGGGGCGGCACGCTCCGGCGAGACCGTCGATGTACTGGATGTGGTGCTTACAGACGTGATCAACAGCACTCAAATCGCGACGCAGACGCCCGCCATTACCAACGCCGCATTTAACTCATTCACGTTAAACTTCACGGCACCGTCGGCCTCAACCGAGATTGAATTTTTAAATAACACCCCAAATACCGTCGGTGGGACGGTCGATGTGGCAAATGTTTCACTAACGCCTGTGCCGGAGCCAGCCACGCTGGGGTTGGTGGCGGCAGGCGGCTTGGGGTTACTTTTGCTAAAACGGCGTCGCATAGCTTGACGTCGGGCACGGCGGGCCGCGCGAGAGGCCTAAAACGCACGGTAGTGTCAGGAGTATGCTCGGGTAATGGTCGGGTTCTGACGGCGTTGTTGTAGGTACCTATACTCCGCCGGACCATTGGCGACACTCGGTTGCCGAGGCCGGGGCAGCAGTGGCACCGCAGGAATCCCGCTTGGTTTCGTCATGTTTTCAACGGAGACAAGATACGTGCGGCACAACGGATTCTATCGCCTGTTTATCCCGTTGAGGGGCGGACGGAGTATGTCGGGCGGCGACGACGGTGTGCCTGACAATTAACGACGGTACCCCAAGGGGCGAGTTCTCAACTCTATATTTGTCGACCGTGCGGTTGGCGTGGAGTGGGAGAGCCAGGTAGTTCCTTACATAAGGAAACATGGAATGAGTACAAAGTTTAGTAGCGTTACATCCGCCGCGGATTGTCGCGGCAAACCACAGTCCATCCGGACCGTGGGTAGTACAGTTTGCTCCCATCGGGAGTCGCACAAGGAGTTTTCCATGTTCAAGTCAAATTCCATTCTATTGGCCGCTTGCGGCGGCGCTGTCGCAATGGCAGCAGTCCTTTCCGGTGCCGGGGTTGGCAAGCTGTGGGCGAGCACGGTCACATTCTCTGACTCGTTTAATCGCGCCACCACCGCAGCGGCCACGGCCAGTACCAACCCCAATCCCATTGGTAATGGCTGGGTAATTTCGCCGGTTTCGAATTCGTCTACGTGGCAGATTACCGCCTCGCCGGTTGCTGGCGGCGGTAACGTGTTAGATGCGATTAACGGGGGCGATGCGAGTCAATTAAATCCGATACTTATGGTGAATCCGGGGGCAGAAACGCCAGCTACCGGGGGCTTTGCCATGTCGATTGATTTCGCCACCCCAAACGCAATGAATCAAGGCTACTATCCTGGGTTGGTGTTCAATTATCAAAACGCCGAGAATTACTACTATGTACGGGTTCTGACCGGTTCGGGCGGAACCATTCAGATGTTCGACGTTGTGAATGGTGCCGCAGAGAATTATCTTAGTAATCCCAGCACGGCGTTGAGCAGTGCCTTGGCGGACAATACGTTTTACAATTTAACCGCCACGTCAACGGCTCCGTATAACTTTACCTTCTCCGTATCCACCCTTGGAAGTTCGCCAACCACCCTGATAAGCGCATCGGCGACGGACTCTGGGGCGACATTCACCGGCGGCGAGGGTGGAGTCATTCAACAAGGCCCTGGAGGTGGTACCAATGACTACTTCAGCAACTTTTCGGACACCTTCACCCCTGTGCCGGAGCCAGCTACGCTGGGTCTGGTGGCGGCAGGCGGCTTGGGGTTACTTTTGCTGAAACGGCGTCGCATGGTGTGATTCCTGGTGCTGGCGTGTGGGGCCTGTCCGGTAAGGAATGGACAACGGGGGGGCCGACGAGCTTAAATCTCTCGGCCTTCCCTTTTCCCGACAAGCGGGACTGAAAACTGAAAACTTTGCACTGAACACTGGAACAAGGAGTTTTTATGAAACGTCGCGATTTAGAAAGAAGGTGTATTACGAGGAATTCAGGATCCAGAATCCACGGGCAGGAAGTAAATGGAATCGCAGCGCTGCCATCCCGGCGCGCCGGGACTAACTCCTATCTCCTACCTCCTGCGGCCCATGGCCTCAAAGATCAAGGATCAACAAGCAATGATCAGAAAAAAGGAACTCCTGAGATTTTAAGGGCGGCGAAGCCACCCGGCTCATTGGTCATTGGTCATTGGCCATCGA
>JAJYGE010000178.1:0-5985 GCA_021785155.1 Planctomycetota bacterium | reverse complement strand
CGGCGTCGCCGCGCGGGCTTTACCCTCATCGAATTATTGGTGGTGATTTCCATTATCGCCCTGTTGATCGCGTTGCTGTTGCCTGCATTAGCCAAGGCCAGGCAGTTGGCCGTAAGTATCCAATGCTTGGCCAACCTACGATCGCTGGGGCAGATCGACACGGAGTACACCAATGTTTACGAGGGCAACCTTCCCCCCGGCTGGAATCAACTTAACGGGTCCTTTTATCAGGGCTGGCGGACGCAACTGTTTTGTATGTACACGGGGGAATCACCGCAACAGCTCTACCAGCAGGCTTCGCCGACGGCGAGCAATCCCCAAGGCTTAAGCTCCACGATGCAGCAACAATGGTTGGCTCTGGGCTGGTGTCCGGCTTCGACTTTGCCGGCCGTTGATATTGATCCCGGCGTGTGGAACCTGCAAAATTCCAATTCGGGCTACTACGCATACTTTCTGCCCTCGGATTATTCAGCCAATCCAAATTTTTTCCTCTATTATAGTGAATATGCCGGAACGTACACCCTGAGTTTTAAAATGAGCAACGTCCAGGATCCGGGCCAAAAGATAGCCTTCGGCGACGGGAATGAGGACCAAGGCACTCCGCAGGGAACCCTAGGAAGCTGGCTTTATTTCGATTGGTATCAGGCGGGCAGATATAGCGGACCGACGGGTTACGCCGGGCCGTATGTGAACGATCCCGATTATCTCGTGCCGCCTGCGGGGCTGACTTCCGGGGATGTTGGCGGCAATCTTGACAGTTTATCGGCTGGCGTCAACGGATTTCGGTACCGCCATAATTCCGACTCTTCGACTTCCGGTGACGGAAACGCGGTATTTTTTGACGGCCATGCCGCGTCTATTCCAATCAACCACAATGTGCCTGGAGTGGCGGCGGGATCAGCGGGCAGCAACGGAACAACAGGTCTGCGTATCCTTAATATAATTAATCCCGATTTTCCAGGTCAGGGGACGGATTCTCCGTACGAACCATGAGAAATTCGACCTAAGTAAGAACGTAAAATGAATCGTTTATTGTATCGACGGCATAAATTGCGTATGCCATGGTATTGGCCACAATCGTGATAGTGTAAATCATTCTGCGTTTCTACTAAGTGCTCTGTTACATTAAAATATCAGCAACCGTTTAGGGGCTAAAAACGGTAAAATAAATGGAAATCAAGCTGTATGATGGGACTCGCATGAAAAAAACACGCCCAAAATGGGCTTGTATCGTTGAAAACCACCTTTATGTGGCTAATTTTGCCATTTTGGCCCGTGAACGGTTACAAATTTTAGGATGGCTGCCTGTTAAAAGGCACATCCACAAGCGTCAGAGTTCCCCGCCAACCCTAACACGCTGCGGTGACAGAACGCCAGGCTCAGGCCGACGCCTCGGCCACCGTCCCTTCGCAGTCTGCGGATTCCTGGTGGTGGGCATTGCTACGGTACAGTCTTTGTGTGCGATGGCCAGCCGCCAACCCGTCGTACCATTACTGAATACTGCTGCGCCAATCCTTTGGCCGCGGGGATTCCCCAGGCGCGTGGCCCATACCTTTCGATACCTAGCCCCAAGCGGCCAACCTCTTCCTCGAACGATCAGTGTCGTCGGTGATTTCAATGATTGGTCGAATAGGGCCACGCCGATGCGCCAAATATCGCACGGCGTGTGGGCCGTGACGGTGAAGCTGGCTCCGGGACTGCACCACTACCGATTTTCGATTAACCAGCACGGTAATGCCGCGTTCTCGGCATCATGGATATTAGATCCGAAGGCTGATCCAAAACTTCAGTCACTACCCAATGCCTTTGGGCGCATCAGCTCCGGACTGCGTATGCCATGGCCGTGGCGGAAACTGCCCCCCTCGCCGCCCAATCGCGTGCCCATTAACGCCATGGCTTATATCCCGGAAAATTGGCGCTATTGCGATGTCCTTTCACCGCAAACGCTACGCCTTGAGCTTGTCACACAAAAAAGCGGGTTGTCGTGTGCGGCGGTTAACGTGGAGCGGACGGGCGGCCACTGGCGGAAAATTGCGTTGGAACAACAAGGCGCAACGGTGGATAGCACCTGGTGGGGAACTGTGGTACAAGTGGCTGGGCTGAGGGTTCATTACTATTTCTCCCTGACGCATGGAACGCAGAAACGCTACTTGGCCGACGGGCGATTTTGGAAGCATCGGCGGCAGGCCGCGGCACATGCGTACCAGTGCGCTATGCACTCTTCGGTGACAACGCCCAATTGGGCCAAACAAGCTGTCTGGTACCAGATATGGGTGGGGCGATTTCGTGATGGCAGCCCGGCTGATAACCAGCCGAATACCGTGCCCTGGCGTTGGCCATGGTATAAACCGTACCATAACCGCAAGCAAAAATTCAACGCGTCCCAACGCAATTTTAACCGTGACTATGGGGGTGACATTCAGGGAGTCCAGCAGGAGTTGCCCTATTTGCGAAGGCTGGGAGTTAATGCGCTCTATTTCAACCCGATTTTTGAAGCGCCCGGACAAACGGTAAAGTACTTTCCGGAAGATTACCGGCATGTTGACGATGGTTACGCGATAAAGGGATCGCGGAAACTTTTGCATGGCGAAAAAGTGGGCAATCCGGCAACCTGGCAATGGTCGAAATCAGATTTGTTGTTTCTGCATTTTTTATCCGTGGCGCATCGGCAGGGATTCAAGGTCATTCTCGACGTTCCCTTTCACCATTGTGGAGCAGATTTCGGTCCATTTCAGAATTTACTGAAACACGGACGGAAATCACGCTATGCGAAGTGGTTTCGGATCACCCAGTGGGGGCCGCCGGTAGAGTACAGAGGCTTGGGTGGTACAGACAATCCTGTTTTCGCCCACTACCCGAAAACGGGACTCGCTCCGGGACTTTGCCATTACTTTTTTGCCGTAACACGAAGGTGGCTGGCACCCAACGGGAATCCGGCGGCGGGGGTAGACGGCTGGCGATTAGATATGGCGTCGGCGATACCACATCCCTTTTGGATCGCCTGGAGAAAGGTGCTCAACGGGGTTAAACCAAACGCCCTGGCCATCGGCGAGCAGTGGACCTCGGCACAGGCTTGGTTGAACAAGGGCAACCAGTGGGACGGACAGGAAAATTATCCCTTTGCCAATGCCGCGATGTATTTTTTCGTGGATCATCGTGGTGTGGGCAAACCGGGAATAGGGCCGCGGCGTTTCGGGCAGGCGCTCCAGGATCTGCTGAACCGTGATCCCTACCAAGTCGATTTAGTGCAATTGAACCTCTTGGACAGCCAGGATCCCTGCCGTTTTGTCTCACGGTTCATGTATCCCGACCGAACCTACTGGCCACCGTCCAAGCACATCGGCAAACAACCATCGCCGCAAGCGTATCAGCGGTTGCGGCAGGTGGTGGCGTTGCAGGTAGCCTTCCCCGGTGCACCAATGTTCCTATACGGTGATGAGGTGGGGATGTACTCCGCCGCCGGTTATCCGTTGAACTGCCAACCGATGGTGTGGAAAGATTTGCTTCCGTACGATGACCCCCAAGTGAAGATCCATACGCGACTGCTGAATTTTTACCGACGCGCCATCGCCGCCCGGAGGCAGCTTGCGCCGCTCCAGTGGGGTTATTATGGCCAGCTTCTGGCCGAAAGTCGGCGGGATGTTTTCGCCTTCCACCGCGATTTAGACAATCAGCATGTGTACGTGGTATTCAATCGCAGCGCGGTGGCGCACCGGGTTCGAGTGCCGATTTTCGCGTCTGACGTCGGCCATCACCTGTTCAATTATCTCAGTCGCCGACAGATGAAGCTGGTGTTTCCGCCAATAGGCGATATGGTCGGAAGGCCGATTCTGCGGCGACGAAAAGGAGTCCACGGTTATCCAGTCAAGGGGCGATATCTGACCATCCGGATTCGGCCCTGGGGTACCGCAATCCTGGCGCGATAATAAAATCAGATAACCATATTTTTAAGTAAACCGTATTGCTTCTACGCCTTGGGGCTTTGCGCCCAATGCAACTTGCTGGCCAGCATTCCCCAATGACTCATGGACGGATTTTCCACCAGACGCAGCGGTTGTTTTGCCCGCCGCACCACGACAAATTGTCCGGCGGCCAGTGGCTGGCTGATCTGTCCGTTAAAACTGACATGTGTGCCGACATTCACCCGTATGGGGGTGATGCGTATTTCCGTCTGATCCGGTACAACCACTGGCCGGAACGACAACGAATGCGGACATATTGGTGTAATGACCATGGCATTGAGATCCGGTGAAAGCAGAGGTTCCCCCGGCGGCCAGACCCCCTTGTTCTTCGACTCGCAGGGGTGGTGCGAGTTTCCCAAACCCAGCGACCAACCGCCCGTGAGTGTCGATCAGTTTGGCGGGGGAGCGAGTGTCGGTAACATGTATCAATTGTGCACGGACCGCCACGAAGGCGGTATCAACGTGGTGTTCGCTGATGACCACGCCGAGAATGTGCCGTTGGGTAACTTGTGGACATTGGAATGGTATCCGGATTTCAATCCGAAGAAAGTTTGGGGAGGTTTCCCGCAACCTTCCGATTATCAATAATGGTTGTGGCCGATACATCGGTTGATTTATGCGCCTATACGAAGGGATGTGTATGTATGGGGAAATTATTCCCGGCTGGTATGAATCGGCGACGATTTATTGGTTTAACGAGTGTCGCCGGATTGGCTTACGGCGTACTTCCGCCGAAGCTGCAAGCATGGTCGATGGGGGGGTATTATACGCGCGACGCCCTGGCACGCGTCAACGCCCATTTGCCTTTCCACTTTGACATTGAAGAACAGTTCGATCGTCCTGTCATTAACGCCCGAACCGCCACTCCCGGCTGGAGCTTTGAGGGCTGCACTGCAGTAAAAGTCGCCGGCTTATACCGATTATTTTCTAATCAATATACACTGGCCCATCTTGGCAGTGGCGGCTCAACTCGGTTGACGTATTGGATCAGCCATGATGGAAAACAATGGCAGCGCAAGCCGATGATTATCTCGCCGACGGTACCCGGCGCGAAAGGATTCGCCACCACGCCGCCGTGGGAAGCCACGCCCGTTTTCGATCACCGCGCGAACTGCTGGTATCTATTTTCCGTGGGCTATCGTGGCGGCGATAAGATCAGGCTGATGGTCGCGAAAAAGCAGGGCTATCAGCAGGGCATAGACGGGCCGTGGCAGCAGGTTTCCGGCACCATTATGCGCCCTGGCGCTGACAGCCAATCTTGGGAGGGAGTGCAGGGGGTCGATTCATTCTGTCCCTATCAAGTCCACGGTCGCTGGTATGCCATGTACGGCAGCTCGAATTGGAGTCCCATCAACCCGCATCCCCGTTGGGAGATTGGTTTAGCTTCGGCACCGGCTCTTAGGGGGCCGTGGAAACGCTGCGCGGGTAATCCTTTACAGGTTGAGAAAGTCTTTTGGGAAAACCCCATCGTCAGCCGAATTGGTGACTGGTACGTGGCGGTGTACGACGCTGTGGCTCCCGGTGCGCCGACGTATATGTATAATGGCGGGCATATTGCGGGGTATACCTGCTCCAAGGATGGTATTCACTGGCTGCCCGGCGGAAGGATACTGGTGCAACCCAATGGCCCCGCGAACTGGTCGTCGGATCTGCGTACGCCCACGGGCCTGATCCCGATCTGCAACGGTATCTATACGATGTTTTATGCCGCCTTTGAAAAGGGGAGGCACAAGCGAAACCCATGGTTGAACTACGAATCCATTGGCATGGTGCGTTTGCGCATCGTCTGGCACCGTTGAACGGTATGAAACGCATCACGCGGGTCGCTTTGAGTCCGACGGCGTGGTGTCCCGGTGCGAGGCCTGTCGATTCAACCCTGTTTTGTGCGACTTCACCCCAATTTTTAGAGCGGCAAGACCAGTTGCGAGCAAGATTTTTGATTAAATCAACAGGCTCCGTGCCGGGACAGTGGTTGGCGTCGTACCCCTGGCCGTTATTTACTTTGCGGTACCCCTCATATTGT
>JAJYGE010000222.1:2886-4378 GCA_021785155.1 Planctomycetota bacterium | reverse complement strand
GATACGGCAAGTACAGATGTTCCGCTTGCGAATTGTCGGATCGACGCGATTCCTCTTTATTTTACCGGTGTCCACGACGTGTCCGGATTATACGAGCGAATATTGCGTGCAAGTGTGATCGTCTGGAGTCCCAGGTTTTTCTGATATACCTGCCCCTGCTGATTGACAATAAATGTCATGACTCCAGACGCACCATATTTTTCAAGGATAGCAATTAATGCAAAGCCTCGCACCATACGCCCATCCCTGAGGTAGTTCATCGCACCGCCCGGGGCCGCGGCACCCTGTCGCGTGAGAATGTGAAAATAATACCCAAAAAATGGGTGCGGACGCTGGTGCGAGCCGGGGCTGTATCCGGCGGCTCGGGCCTGCGCGGCCAAAGCACTAAATGGACTATGTGACCCACCGGCAGTTGCCGGCCAGTAAAGGCCATTGTGTTTGCCGGGGCTGCTGACAAGGCGCTGAGCATATTGGGCAATACTGCTGCCGTCGTGGATCGTACTGAAATATTTTCGCTGCGCAGAGACGTAATTCAGACATACATTGATGGCTTCGAGTTCATCACCACCGATACGGCGAGCAAGGATTTCGGCTTTACCCGCCGCGGTATCAAAAAACCACTTTCCGTCGGGGAGTCGCAGAATAGGTATTGGAAATGGCCAGATTTTGTCGCCGATTAAAACGATGGAAGTGGACGGATTCTCCTTTTCCAGTTGGAATCTCTTTTTTGCATGCGCTACAAATCGTTCAAAATGGCGATGATCCTCCACTTTATCACCGGAGGCCAGAGCCTTAATGTCCGGGCCAAAAATCAGTTCAAGTTGACGATGATTTTGCTCCTTGAGGGCGGCAAGCAAAGCGGCGGCGGCGGCCTGGTCGCTGGAAAATAGTTTCTGGCCTGGTGCCGGTTTGTCGCCCGGAGTGGCTACAACCAGAGTCTGGGCGGTCAACGCAGGCTGTTGTGTTCCGGCATTTTGGCAACCGGCTTGCGCAAAAAGTACAGCGAGAGCACAGAGGCTCATGGCAATCCAACTGGTATTAACGTGTTTTATATTCATGTTTGGCTCCTACACTGGGTATTGTGGTTCAACTTTCTTGCGCTCAAGATGTGTTTGCTAATGTCCACGCTGCTGGGGTCCTCTGGCACCGTGACCACCATGGTTTTGCATCTGATGCCCGTGTTGTGGCTCCCGAATCGCATGAATGCTCTGTCGGCCACGGTTTTCCGCCAGGCGCACGTTCGGCCCCCGCTGGTAATACCCTCCAAAGACCTGAATCGGCCGCTGTTGATATACTGGATAGCCCTGATACCCGACATAGCCGGCATGCCTATAGCCACTATAGCCACCGTAGAAGCACCCAGAACACGATAATACCGTGATACTGAGAAAAGCTGCGCACAGCCACGGCCAAGCATATGCAGGCAGAATTAATCTGAACATAACAATACCCCCGACAACCTGAAACAATCCCGCCATGTAAATGATCCCCA
>JAJYGE010000222.1:0-2876 GCA_021785155.1 Planctomycetota bacterium | reverse complement strand
CGGTTTGTCGCCCGGAGTGGCTACAACCAGAGTCTGGGCGGTCAACGCAGGCTGTTGTGTTCCGGCATTTTGGCAACCGGCTTGCGCAAAAAGTACAGCGAGAGCCTAGCGCGGCTGCGCACAGCCACGGCCAAGCATATGCAGGCAGAATTAATCTGAACATAACAATACCCCCGACAACCTGAAACAATCCCGCCATGTAAATGATCCCCACAGCGGATAACTGTATTCTACCGCGCGGACGCAATGCAACATAATGCTTTAGGCAACGGCTCATGGGTTTTCTAATAAAACCATGTTTTTCTCCATCATTACGTAAGGAAAATGTGATGTTATTGAGCTAGGGGCCTGTGCAAGTAATGGCCAGGATTGCAATTACTTGCACAGGCTCCTGACGGCTGGTTCTGAGGCAACTCGGTAAATGAAAGCCTATTTATTTTGTGGTATGCGGTGCGCATAACGCCGCCAAATTGCTGTATAATCAATACAATTGAGGTACTGTACCCCATGCCTCAGGTATTGAGCAATCGGATTTTATAAAGACTTGGTTACTGATATTCATTAAAGACGGCCTATCAGCGCCGAATTTAGCTGCACTTGCCAAATTTTTTCTTACCGTATTTCTTTTTAATCTTTTTCTTTTTCATAATATAGCTCGATTCCATCTCGATGATTTATTAACTGGATACGCACCACAGTTATTTATTATGCTTAGCAAGTTAGCAGTTTTGGCCCGTATCGTCAAGCTTGGCTGGATCGCTTGGCACTCGGAGAACTTCGGCGCATTGCGTGTGCGGCGCTTGACCCGCTTGCCGCTGGCCGATAAATTCTACTTGTTCGCGTGGTTCCTGTGTGATCGCTCGCCGTTAAGAATCGTAACTGCCTTGGAACAGTCGGATGCGAAATGAAGAGATACCAAATCCCGCCGTATACCGGTTAAGTTTTTACTTGCGCCAATTGGAATCATTCCGTCGCGGAGATCGGCACACCATCAGCAGCAAGCAGCTTGGCGAAGCGCTGGGATATTCTGACGCGCAGGTACGAAAAGATTTGGCATACTTCGGGCAGTTTGGCCACCCTGGCATCGGCTATCGGGTAGATGACTTGATCCAGCAACTAAAAAAAATTCTGGGCACGGATAAAATCTGGAACGTTCTTCTGGTTGGCGCCGGAAACCTGGGACGGGCTTTACTGGCCTATAAGGGCTTTGTTCGCAAAGGTTTTAGAATGGTTGCCATATTTGATACCGACGCAACCAAAGTGGGCAGAAAAATAGGGGAATTACAGATACGCTCCGACCAGGATATTGCCACTGTGGTATCAGAATTGCAGATTCGTGTGGCCATGCTGGCTGTGCCGGTGGAAGCGGCACAGGGTGTCGCGGATCAACTGGTTGGTGCGGGAATAAAGGGAATACTAAATTTTGCACCGGTTGCTCTTAATGTACCGGCTGATGTGGTGGTACAAAGCGTGGATTTGGCTCTACAACTTGAACAGCTTTCTTTCCGAATGAGTCTGGGCGAGGCATCACAAGGTGGTGCGCCGAACTTGTAAGGCCGGTGGGATCGGTGCAATTTGCGCACTACACCTAAGCCAGCAGTGGCCCGTCTAAACGACACTACAGATTGGACATTTATCAGCCGAGAAATACTTCCGATGGGCAGGAAGCAGCCAATTCTTCATGGTGATCGTCCATCGAAATGCTTTGATCGACTTTCTTGGGCAGTCCGCCGCTCTGGGTGGCGAATGAAACAGGATAATTTGAAACTCGGCCACGCCCAGCCACACTGCGCGGGGGCGGAGCGTCGAGAAGCTCGGAGCGCCGCGTTGCATCGGACGGGGGCAGGGCATCCGGCTTGCCGCCTACAAATTTGGAATTTTGATTTGCCATGGCAAGCTCCTTATGTTGAGGCAAACGGTCGGAGTTGCTCGGTCTTTCCTCTTCAAGTTCATTATACACATTACACTCCTTCAACAGCAAGCAAAAGATGCCGGAATTTTCTGGATACTTATTTATGGCGATCCAAAGCCCTATGGCTCTTCCCGGCTATCGCACTGCACGCAGCGCCAAAGCTTACCGCCATATACGAGCGCAGTTAGACTGAAGGACTATCTCTCAACCTCCAATTCCTCTGCCTGATAGTTTGTCGGCATAGGGATAGGGATTTCTTTAATTTTTGCCGCTTGGCGTGGCCGTGGCGCGAACCGCGGTGAGCAATGCCGGGGCGCGGCCTGTAATTTTCACATAATACCAGCCGGCCGCGGCACGAAATCCATCGCTTCGACTTAATCCATAAAGCACGATATTCCGCAATACCGGAAGTTCCGCCTTCTTGTTCTCACGGGCCAGCTCCATGGCGGCAAATTCCCTGATTTTACGGTGATCCCGCTTCAACAACTGCTTCCAGAGGGGCTGAATTATGGGCGCAAAATTTCGGTTATGACTTTGAATCATGCCAGCCAAGGCAGCCTCAACTACGCCTGCGTTGGGCGAATCCAAATCGGCGGCCAATATTGCCCGATCAGCCTTACCGTTACTATTGGCCAATATCGTTGCAGCGGCTTCGGCGCGGCGAAAATCTGTATCTTGACCACCTCCGGCGGTCGTGGCGTAGTCAATTAACGCCTTTAAGATTGTTAAACGATGCGGCATATTATTCGCATCCGCGTATGCCAGCGCCCAATTTAAGAGAATGGGCTGCCCCTGTTGAATCAATGCCATGATGCCGGGAATCGCATCTTTTCCCGAAACCGCCAATTGGGCGGTCTTGGCAATGCCTGTCAACAGTGGTGAATCGGCCTTCCGTAATAAGCGCACATCAGATAATGACAAACCTTTGGGATATTGGATGGCCAAAAGGCCCAACTCAATTTTA
>JAJYGE010000478.1 GCA_021785155.1 Planctomycetota bacterium | reverse complement strand
TATACCCGCGCGGCGAAACAGGCCGCGAAGCGAGCATTTTGCCCGCTGCCTTAAAAATTGGGCCGCCGCCGCAGATCGCTTTGCCATGGGAGAATTTTGGCCTATACTTCTTGATTCCGGAAGCGCTTTATGATGGCCTCCGGAGTTGTATGTGTTAGTCGTTGTATTGGAATTGGATTTTCTAAGATGATTAAAATTCTCGTAGCGGACAAAATTGCGGATGAAGGACTGGATTTGTTGAAAGCGCAACCGGATGTGGAGTTGACCAACAAACCCAAGTGGAATCCCGGTGAATTGGCGGCTGAAATTGGTAATCATGATGGTGCCATTATCCGCAGCGGCGTGAAGATCAAAGCTTCTGAACTGGAAAAGCCTGGTCGCCTGAAGGCCATCGCCCGCGCGGGCGTCGGAGTGGATAACGTTGATGTAACGGCGGCCACCAAAGCCGGTGTACTGGTGATGAATACGCCGGACGCCAATACCATTACCACCGCCGAGCACGCCATCACCCTGATGATGGCATTATCGCGGAAAATTGCGGGGGCCGATGCCCATGTTCGGGCGGGGCTGTGGGAACGCAACAAATATATGGGCACGCAGTTGGCGGGCAAAACGCTGGGCATTATTGGTTTTGGCCGCATTGGCCGCGCGGTGGCCAAGCGGGCGTTGGGTCTGGAAATGAAAGTTGTGGCGTTTGATCCATTCTTCTTCGCCAACAATGCTCTGGATGGTCAGGTTTCCATGACTCATGACATTGAGTCTCTTCTGCCGCAGTGTGATTACATCACCGTGCATGTGCCCGGCGATAAAACCAAAGGCCTTATCGACGCGGCAAAAATAGCGTTGTGCAAAAAGGGTGTGCGGTTTATTAATTGTGCCCGTGGCGGCGTGATCAGCGAAAAAGATATTGCTGAAGCCATTGCTTCCGGGCATGTGGCGGGGGCGGCGCTGGACGTGTTTGAAACCGAACCGCCGGCCAAGGAATCGCCGTTATTTGCACTGGGCGATAAAGTGCTGTTGACACCGCATTTAGGAGCCAGCACCAACGAAGCTCAGACGGCGGTTTCCATTGATGCCGTCAATGAAATTCTGCTGTATCTGCGGGGACAGGGCATTGAGGGTGCGGTCAACGCGGGCGGGATTGAAATGAATCTTTCCGCTCCGGAAAAGGCGTATGCCGATTTAGCCCAGCGCATGGGAATTATTCTCGGTGCGATTGCGGAAAAGGGATTCAGTTCCATTACTCTGCGAACCAATGGCGAACTGCCCAAGCGCATTGCCGCGACATTGCAGCGTCTGGCGGTTATTGAATTGCTGAAGGGACATATTGACCAGACCCCCAACGTGGTCAATGTGCTGCACTTGGCTGAACAGCGCGGCATCAGCATCCGGCAGGAGACCATGGGGCAGGCGATGCAGCGCACGCTGCAGCACAGCATTGAGCTGGAAATCACCGAAGGTGATAAGCGCCATTCGACCATCGGCACGGTATTCGCGGATAATTTGCCGCGCGTATTGGCCATTAAGGGTTATTGGATGGATATGGTGCCGGAAGGCGCCATGGCCTTGATTGTCAACAAAGACCGTCCGGGTGTGATTGGGTTTGTGGGCAATACGTTTGGCCAGCAGAAAATTAACATTGCCGACATGACCATCAGCCGCAAGGGGGACAAAGCCCTGATGTTGCTGAAGCTGGATGCATCGCCCACGGCGGAATGCCTGGCGGCGTTGCAGAAAGACTCGGGAATTGAAGTAGTCAAAACATTTGTCCTGCCGGTACTTCCACCGGCGGGGGCGTAAATCAGGAAGCCGGGCTATGGTAAAGTTGGTTGCCGATAAGTTGCCGAAAGCATCCCGATTTATCCGGGATGACCAACATTTTGCCGCGATTTTCAGCGCCCTTGGCGAACCGACGCGCGTACGTATCATGGAAATTCTGCCGCGTGAGGCAATTTGTGAAGATATGTACAACGTCATTGAATTGGCCGAAGAGCTGGGACTCACGCAGCCGACGGTCTCCCATCATCTGAAACTGCTGCGGGAAGCGGGTTTGGTGGAATGTCGGCGGCAGTGCAACAGCGTCTATTTTTATGTGAATCAGCCGGTGGTTCGGGCGTGGCTGGATGAGGTGCGCAAGCGCTTTGGATGCGGGAGCGGATCATAAAAGTTTCTTACGGGATCAGGTGAGAAAAAAGCCACCCTGGGTCTTACGCGGTTGGAACCATTTAATTGTTTATGCTGGCCAGGAATTGGCAAATTCGAATGGGCTGACGGGTGGCCCGCAGTAAACCGGGAGTCAACACTGTGATGAATCTCTCTTCAGGCTGGTGCATTCAGGATTCCATTGATACCTATGGAATTAATAACTGGGGCAAGGGATATTTTTCCATTAATCCCGATGGTAATGTCGCGGTGCATCCGGAAAAAAATCCACAACGGGTCATTGATTTAAAAAAACTGGTGGATCAATTGATTATGCGCGATATTCAATTGCCCACACTGGTGCGCTTCAGCGGCATTCTGCGGCACCGTTTGGCCGAGATGCACGATGCCTTTCAAAGCGCGATCCAGGAAAACAATTACCAGGGTAAATATATCTGTGTCTACCCCATTAAGGTCAATCAGCAGCGGCATGTGGTGGAGGAAATTTTAGAGGTCGGATCACAATATGGCTGGGGGCTGGAAGCCGGCAGCAAACCCGAACTCCTGGTGGTGCTGGCTCTGACCAATGGCAAAGACACGCCGATTATCTGCAACGGGTTCAAGGATGATGAGTTTATTGAAACCGTCGTGCTGGCGCAAAAGCTGGGTAAAAAAATCATCCCGGTCATCGAAAAATTCACCGAACTGGAACTGCTGATTAAATATGGCGAAAAGCACGGCGTGCGCCCGCAGATGGGGATGCGCGTGAAACTGGCCACCCGCGGCAGCGGCCGGTGGGAATCCTCCGGCGGAGCACGCAGCAAATTCGGGCTTTTTGTGGCCGAGATTTTGCGGGCCTTGGAATATCTCAAAGAACGCAATATGCAGGATTGCATCAAGCTGCTGCATTTTCATCTGGGCAGCCAGATTACCAATATCCGCACCGTGAAAAACGCGCTGAATGAAGCCGCCCGTGTGTATTGTGAGTTGGCCCGCGCCGGTGCCGGGATGGAATATCTGGATGTCGGCGGCGGCTTGGGTGTGGATTATGATGGCAGTCAGACCAACTTTGAATCTTCCACCAATTACACCCTGCGCGAATACGCCAGTGATGTAATCTTTCGCATTCAATCTGTATGTGATGAATGCGGCGTAAAACATCCAACAATTATCAGCGAAAGTGGTCGAGCCATGGTGGCCTATCACAGCATGTTGGTGTTTAATGTGCTGGGCGTCAGCGGATTTGACTATTTTGATGTGCCGCATGAATTGCCCGCCGGCGATGACATTCCGCAGCCGGTGAAAGATCTTTTTGATTCGTGGAAAGATGTCAATAAGAAGAATTTCCTTGAAATATATCATGACGCCTCGCAGCAGCGGGATGAGGCGCTGAATTTGTTCAATTTGGGCTATTTAAGCTTGGAATTGCGCAGTCTTACCGAAAAGCTCTATTGGAGCGTGTGCGGGAAAATTCTTAAAGTACTAAAAGAAATTGAATATGTCGGCGATGATTTTGAAACCTTGGAATCGCAGCTTTCAGACACATATTTCTGCAACTTCTCACTGTTTCAGTCCATGCCGGATTCCTGGGCCATTAAACAGCTATTTCCAATTATGCCCATTCACCGCCTGGCTGAAGAGCCAACCCGCCGTGGCGTTCTGGCGGACATAACCTGTGACAGCGACGGCAAAATTGATTGTTTTATCGACCTGCGCGACGTGAAAAAAACGCTGGAACTCCATGAATATAACGGTTCCGATTATTTCATCGGTGCATTTCTGGTGGGAGCGTACCAGGAAATTCTAGGTGATCTGCATAATCTTCTCGGCGATACCAATGCGGTGCATGTGGAACTTGATGAAGCCGGGGAAATCCATGTGGATGAACTGGTGCGTGGTGATTCGGTGCGTGAAGTGCTGCAATATGTGCAGTTCAATGCCGATGAACTCATGGCCCGCATGCACAAAGATGTGGAACGCGCGGTGCGGGAAAAAACCATATCCATTGAAGAATCCGCGCTACTTCTCCGATTCTATGATTCCGGTTTGCAGGGCTACACGTACCTTGAGGAACCGCATGAACGGTAAAAAACTGTCGTGGTTTCCCCTTTCCATTTTCGGCTGGCGTTATTGGCTGCCGATGCTGATTACGGGCACATTACTGACGGGAATGCTGTGGTTTGTAACACCGCTTTTAGCGGGCCTGATGGTGCTGGTCACACTGTCGTGCTTTTTG